>NZ_CP017770.1:2467827-2776305 GCF_001857945.1 Paenibacillus crassostreae | reverse complement strand
ATTCCGCGATCGAAGACCTGATCTATACAAGATTATCACCACATACGATGGTTCAACCCAAGTAAAATAGATATGAAATAGATATAAAGGGGACCTCAATCCATGAGGTCTCTTTTACAATAACCTAAAAGTGTGGTGATCCCTTTGTTTAAACTCTTGTTAATTGAAGATGATACAACACTATTTCTTGAGATCAAAGATCGATTATCGCAATGGTCTTATGATGTCTATGGGATTACAGATTTCAGTCGTGTCATTGAACAGTTCTCAGATATTAAACCTGATCTAGTTATTATCGATATCCAATTGCCTAAATTCGATGGATTTCACTGGTGTAGAATGATTCGATCGCATTCGAATATCCCAATTATCTTCCTATCCTCTCGCGATCACCCGACAGATATCGTGATGTCTATGCAGCTTGGTGCAGATGACTATATTCAGAAGCCTTTTCACTTCGACGTGCTCATTGCCAAAATTCAAGCGATTCTTAGACGGGTCTACAATTACAATACCGATACGATTGAACTCAAAATATGGTGTGGAGCAACCATCGATTATGAGAAAAATTTGATCAGTCATGATTCTGGAACAATTGAGCTTACCAAGAATGAAATTTACATACTAAAATTGCTCATTGAGAAGAAGAATAGGATCGTCACCCGTGAGGAATTAATGAATAGCTTATGGGATGATCAGCGGTTCATCAGCGACAATACCCTAACTGTCAATGTTAATCGGCTACGAAAAAAACTGGATGAGCTCGACCTAGGACGCTTTATTGAAACGAAAGTTGGACAAGGTTACATGGCTATCGAAGAGGCTACCACCTATGATTAAACAATATATCGTCGAACGGCGTAGTTGGATCATTCTTTTTATTCTCTTACAATTTCTATTGAACTTCATCGCTTATATGGATTCGGCGATCCCAGTGATGTCCATCCTCTATGTCAGCTTTCTATCTACAATCATTTTTACATTCTTCTTGATCATCCGCTACAATATCGAAACGAGATTCTATCGAAGTCTAGTAGAACGGGAGAATAATCTTGATTTAACGAGTATAGCCACTCCTAGAAGCCCCTTTGAGATCTTGATTGAACAGAGTATGACTAGTCAAGCCGAGCTCTTGAACCGGGTTGCTTCGCATAATCTAATGACTTTAGAGCAAGAAAAGGATGAATTATTATCTTGGATACATGAAGTGAAGACGCCCTTAACAGCTATGCATTTGATGATAGATCGTATCGACGACGAGACCATGAAAACCCATCTCACGTATGAATGGTTGCGAATTCATCTCCTGCTGGACCAACAACTCCATCAAAGGCGCATCCCGTTTATAGAGAATGACCTATTTATTGAAAATATAGCTTTAAAAGATATCCTTTTTAATGAGATTAAAACTTTACAATCCTGGTGCATTCAAAAAGGGATTGGCTTTGACATCCAGTTAGATGTACAAGAAGTGCTTAGTGACGCCAAATGGTTGGCTTTCATCATTAGACAACTCTTAACAAACGCGGTGAAATATAGCGAACCATCCGATATTATTATCAGTACCGAGCAACGAATGGATCATACTATCCTAATCGTCAAAGATGCTGGGCGTGGGATTGACCTAAGAGATCAATCACGCATATTTGACAAGGGGTTCACATCAACAACCATTCATCAAGACAATGCCGCGACAGGCATGGGATTATATTTAGCTAAAAAGGCAGCCCAGTCATTGCTCATCAACATCCATGTAGAATCAGAACTCGGAGTAGGATCGACCTTTACTTTAACGTTTTCCAAGAGGAATGAGTTCGTAAAGGTCACAGGGGCATCATAGTCAATTAGTGTTGTTGACACATATTATGATATAAGCTATGCTAAATTTAGTAATAAACAACGTTGGATATCCGCGTTTAACTATTTAAAAATGGAGGGATTTGAATGGTTAATCTAATTGTTCTTGCTCTCCTTCGTCAACGACCGATGCACGGTTATGAAATTCAACAAATCATTCAGACAAGTCGAATGGATTTATGGGCAAATTTACTATCTGGTTCCATATATTATTCCCTAAATAAAATGGAACGGGACAGTCTAGTCCGAACAGATAGCGAAGAGCGAACCGGTGCACGTCTTCGTAAGATTTATGCCATAACGGAAAAAGGCGAGGAGTTATTTCAAAATTTGATACGGGAAACACTAACCTTATCCCCACATTCGGTCAAATCTGATTTCACTCTAGGGTTAAGCTGGATCGATGCCATCCCCAAGGAAGATGCACTTGAATTGTTGAATCGAAATTTAAAACAAGTTGAAGAAACGCTTCTTCTATGGCATAGCGGGAAAGAATTGAAGATGAGCTATGGTCTGTCCGCATTAGGGGAAGCTTCTTTCGATAATGCCATCGCGTTATTAGAGCAAGACCTTACGTATATCAAACGAATTATTGATTTGCTTGAATAATATAATTATGTTCGCCGTTATCTTTTGGCGAATTTATTATATCTAAATATCCAAGATTGGATATACTATGTTGGCTAAGGAGATGACTTATGATGGAAATCGTCGTTCACGCACGCGGTCTTGTAAAGAAATTTGGTAACCGAGCCGTTGTAGACGGTCTGGATCTGTTCATTGAAAGAGGTGAGGTATTAGCCATTATTGGTCCAAACGGTGCTGGAAAGTCAACGACCCTTGATTTGATCTTGGGCTTGAAACAAGCCGATGCAGGATCGGTTACTTATTGGCGAGAAGACCCTTTTCATCAGATCGGTGTTCAATTACAATCCACACCTTTCTTCCCAGGATTCAATGCACTAGAAAACATGCGGATGTTCGCCGCTTTCTACGGTCTTCGTTTAACAAATAATGATATCCTATCTATCCTTGATCAGTGCGATCTCAGAGAGGTAGTCCGAACCAATGCAGACCGTCTATCCGGTGGTCAACAGAAACGCCTATCCATCGCTATGACAATTATGCACAAGCCGCAACTCCTATTCTTAGATGAACCAACCTCCGCGTTAGACCCACGGGCCCGCCGAGAAGTTCGCAACCTTATACAATCACTTACTGCTACGGGTACTTCAATTATTTTTACATCACATGATATGGAAGAAGTCCATAAGCTCGCTACTCGTGTGGTCATGATTAATGCTGGGCGAGTTCAGGCAGTGGGTACACCTGAAGATCTGCTTACTGAATATAACGTGACTAGCTTAGAAGAACTCTACATCCAATTAACAGAAGATTAAGATATTTCACTTTGAAAGGGGCATCCCAATGATCATTATTCTAAAAACAATGCTTGCTGGAATTTTTAGAGATGTTCACACCTTGATCTTAACGATCATGTTGCCGATTGCTTTGCTAATCGGCTTAGGACTTTATTTCGACAGTCCCGCTTATTCGGAACGGTTGGTTGTGGGAATACTAACGACAAACTTATTGTTTGGTGCAACCATGGTCACTGCATTTAATGTTATGGCACAGCGAAACAGAGGTATTTACAAACTACTTCGTGTAACCCCCTTTTCGACAACTGCATTCATCTGCTCAATGACAGGTGCTAGGGCCGTGCTTACTATGCTTGTGAGCTTCATCATTATTCTTTTAAGTGTATTTGTTTTTGGTATTACAGTGAGTTTATCGGGAATAGCGTTTATGCTCTTGACTCTGCTTGTAGCTACGATATGCTTTACAGCCATAGGATTCATTACGGCGAATGTATCTAGAGATGAGAACAATGTGAATATGATCTCTAATTTATTCAGTTTCCCTATGTTGTTTACGAGCGAAGCCTTTTACAGCATGCAAAATACACCTGATTGGCTACAAAACATTGCCAGATTACAACCATTCCACTATTTTGTGCAGGCCATGTCAGCTGCTCTTCATCCCACTGGACCGACAGAAGATGTCTGGATATTCCTTGCAGTACTTATCGGATTCGCCATTCTTTGTTTACTAGTTGCTGTCCTCACATTTCGCTGGGATACGGGTATATCCATAGGAAAAAAATTGAAAAGCCTGTAACCCGCTGTATCCAGACATAGCCGAAAGTCCTTATAATTGGTTGTGAGCATGTGACAACAATGTCACATGCTTCGTTGTTTTGTTCGATCAATCGAAGGATAAGATTGGATGACTCTTTTATAATAAGGATATCGAGTGAAAAAGGGAGTGTATACAATTGATTATTTTAGAAGCAAATAAGCTACATAAAAGCTACGGTAATAAGTTCAATAAGCAAGAGGTATTGAGTGGTCTTGATATCAGCATTGAACAGGGAGAATTCGTGAGTATTATGGGTGCGTCAGGATCAGGGAAGACGACATTACTTAATGTACTATCTTCTATTGATAAGATAAGTCATGGAACGATCAAAATTGAAGGAACTGAAATTTCAGGAATGAAAGAAAAGCAGTTGGCTGAATTTCGAAAGAATAATTTAGGCTTTATTTTTCAGGAATATAATCTATTAGACACACTGACAGTGAAGGAAAATATCCTGTTACCACTATCGATCACCAAGACACCTAAGAAAGAGGCTAATCTGAAATTTAAAGAGGTCGCAACAGAACTGGGCATTTTCGATCTCAAAGATAAATACCCCAATGAAATTTCCGGAGGTCAAAAACAGCGTACATCCGCTGCACGAGCATTTATTCATGAACCAAGTATAATTTTTGCAGATGAACCTACAGGGGCACTTGATTCTAAATCCGCATCCGATTTATTAAACAAAATGAGCGAACTCAATCAGAAAAGAAATGCTACGATCATTATGGTGACTCATGATCCTGTAGCAGCTAGCTATTGCAGTAGAGTCATTTTTATCAAAGACGGACAAATCTATACGCAATTAAATAAAGGGGAAGAAACGAGACAGGACTTCTTTAAAGACATTATGAAAACGCAAGGTGTATTAGGTGGTGTGCAGAATGAGCATTAATCAACTCATCTTCCGCAGTCTGAAGAAAAATCTGAAGAATTACTATCTCTATGTCTTTGCCTTAATCTTTAGTGCAGCGCTTTATTTCGCATTTGTTACGTTACAGTATGATCCATCTATGGATCCTGCAGAAGGGTCTGTAAAAGGAGCCGCAGCAATTAAAACAGCATCCGTTCTCCTTGTGGCTATTGTCTCCATTTTTCTGTTGTATGCAAATACTATCTTTATTAAAAGACGCAGTAAAGAAATTGGATTATTCCAATTAATCGGGATGACCAAAAACAAGATTTTCCGTATCCTTACGGCTGAGAATTTAATCTTTTATTTCGGTTCCATCATCATAGGGATCTTAGTAGGATTCTCTGTTTCCAAGTTAATCATCATGATCTTATTTAAGATTATAGGTGTAGAAGCGATCGCAACACTTCAATTCTCTTTCGAAGCACTGATCCAAACATGTATTGTATTCGTTGTGATCTATCTCTTCATTATGTTGATGAATTACACATTTATTAAGAGACAGAGTATTCTATCCTTATTTAGAGTGAGATCAACAACAGAAGTTACAGTGAAAAAGATTTCCTTCCTTGAAATGAGCATCGGTATTGCTGGCATCCTATTGATCATTGTAGGGTATTATATTTCTTCGAAGTTGTTTGGTGGAGATTTCGTAACGATAACTGAATTATTCTCCGCAATGATCATTATTCTGGCTTCCGTCATCATTGGAACCTATCTTTTCTACAAAGGATCTGTCCGTTTTATCTTTAATATCATACGAAAAAGGAAAAATGGTTACCTAAATATTAATGAGGTATTGTCCCTTTCATCCATTATGTTTCGCATGAAATCCAATGCCTTAATATTAACCATTATCACGACTGTATCTGCCCTGGCTATAGGATTATTATGCTTAACCTATATCTCCTACTACTCCGCAGAGATGTCAGCGAAAGTGGCTTCTCCTTCAGATTTCGCTATTACCGATATTGAAGGTGCCGAGCAATTCAAGGCAGCATTAGACAGTCATAATATTCTATATACCGAACAGATCATAGATGTCATTCAAGTGGAAGTTAATCTCGAGTCCATCATGGATATAGATGCAGCGAAATCGATGCTCGGCCTTCACACAATGAGGATGCCCGTCATAAGTGAACAATCTATTACGGGTGTAACCTTGTCTGAAGACGAGTCCCTTTTCACTGGGGAGAGTAGTGCGTTACAACAATTTATATCTTTCAAGAACTCTGGGCCTATTGAATTCAAGGGTCAACATGAAGTCATTCCGCAACAATATATAGGATTAAAGAAAGAAAGTGTCCTATCATCGTATTTCACAGGTGGTGGCTTACCGGTGGCTATTGTAGATGATGCCGTATTCCAACGATTAAGGCTTGATTTAGATCCGGCTATTCAAGAGACATCATCTCTATATATCGGAATTGATTTGAAGAATTCTGCTCAAAACAAAGAAGCTAATGAGCTTTTCCATGAGATCGGCTTTAGCGATAAGAACTCATATGCTTCTCAGCTTCAATACAGTAACAACCAGAAGCAGAATATGGGGCTAATCATGTTCATTGTAGGTTTCTTAGGGTTAACCTTCCTAATTACATCCGGCTGTATTCTCTACTTTAAACAGATGGATGAGAGTGAAGATGAGAAAGCGAGTTATACCATTCTTCGAAAACTTGGTTTCACACAAGGAGACTTGATCAGAGGAATACAAAGGAAACAGATATTCAATTTTGGAATTCCATTAGTTGTTGGTCTTCTCCATAGCTATTTTGCAGTCCAATCAGGGTGGTTCTTCTTTGGTACAGAGCTCTGGACACCGATGGTAATCGTTATGGTACTATACACGGCTCTATACTCGATTTTCGGCATACTATCCGTGTTCCATTATAAGAAAGTGATTAAAGAAGCTCTATAATCATATAAGTCAACAGCTCCAGGCTACCATGCTCTGGAGCTGTTATTTTTTTGGAATACTTTGTGAAAAAATTCTTATTTATGTCGAAATTACAGAAAAATTGATCTGGATCAATTTTCATTGATAATCATTATCATATAATGGAGAGGAAATAAAGAGATGATCCGGTTTGAGATAAAGTATTGAAAGGAGTGTTTGAAGTGAAATTTAAGAAGCCTAGTATGAATCAAGTGAATAAGCCAAAAAAGACAGCCTACAGTTTTATTAAATCGATCTGTATCGCAACCTTAATACTTGTCTTCACCGTTCTATTAGTTGGAGGGTATTGGATATTTAAGACGGAAGCACCGCGACCTGTTGTAACCGATACTGCTGGTGAAGTTATTATGACAAAGGACACCATTCAAGGAGGTCAAGCTGTTTTCCAAAAATATGCTTTAATGGATTACGGAACAGTACTAGGGAACGGCTCGTACATGGGTCCAGACTATACTGCTGAAGCCTTGAAAGTCTACACTGAGGAAATGCAAAACTTCTATGCAATGCAAGAAGGTGTGATCTCATTTGCTGAACTAACTGTAGACAAACAAGCGGTCATTCGTGACAAGGTAACCACTGAGTTGCGAGAGAATCGCTATAATGATGATACCGACACCCTGGTCTTAACCGATGCTCAAGTGTATGGTGTCGAACAAGTTAGAGCCTTTTATCGAATCGTATTCACTGAAGGTGATGGCTGGGCATTACCCGCCAATCTTATCCAAGAAGATCATATGCCTGAAACAAGCCGTAAATGGGTAGCTGAAGGCGATCAAATCACTCAAATATCTGATTTCTTCTTCTGGACAGCTTGGTTATCAAGTACTGAACGCCCAGGTGAAACATTCTCATACACGAATAACTGGCCTTACTATGAAGATGCTGGAAACGTGATGACTTACTCCTCTGTTCTTTGGAGTGGTGTAAGTATTACGGTGTTATCTTTAGTTATGGCATTAGTATTCTTTTTATTTCGTCGGTATCATTTGGAGATGAAAGAGTCTTATACCGCTGATAATTTCCCGAGAATAAATTTAAATGCTATACCTGTCACAATATCACAAGTAAAATCAGTGAAGTTTTTCGTAGTCGTAGCGATACTATTCTTTGTTCAAGTTATGTTTGGAGCATTTTTAGCTCATTATTATACTGAACCCACTGGTTTCTTCGGAATGGAATGGATTGTTGATTTATTACCATTTAGCTTCGCAAAGGGTGCCCATCTCCAATTGGCAATCTTCTGGATCGCGACCGCTTGGTTAGGTGTAGGTATCTATATAACTCCAATTGCTGGTGGACGTGAGCCTAAACGCCAAGGACTTTTAGTAGATATTCTATTCTGGGCATTAGTAGTCATTGTGTTCGGAAGTCTTATCGGTGAATGGTTAGGTATCAACGGATATTTAGGAAATCTCTGGTTCCTACTTGGTCACCAAGGATGGGAATACTTAGAGTTAGGACGCTTCTGGCAGTATTTACTTGCCGCTGGTATGCTACTTTGGTTATTTATTATCTTTAGAGGGATTAAGAGTTCGTTGAAACGTGAACCCGATCGGGGTGGACTTATTCACCTTGTGTTCTATGCTGCAATTGGTGTTCCGTTATTCTACTTCGCCGCTTTCTTAATTCAACCCGGTACTAGCTACACGATGTCGGATTACTGGCGTTGGTGGATTGTCCATCTATGGGTTGAAGGTATTTTCGAAGTATTCGCGGTTGTCTTGATCGGTTTCTTATTAGTACAAATGAAACTGGTAACGAAGTCTTCAACGATTAAAGCGTTGTACTTCCAAATCATCCTTATCTTAGGTGCGGGTGTACTCGGAATTGGACATCATTATTACTATAATGGTTCTGCAGAAGTCTGGATTGCTATCGGTGCTGTCTTCTCAGCCCTAGAAATTATACCGCTAACTTTATTGATTCTTGATGCGTATCAACAATATAAAATGTTGCGTGATGGTGGTGTAGACTTCCCATACAAATCAACCTTCTGGTTCCTCATTTCTACTGCGCTTTGGAATCTAGTTGGTGCCGGTGTATTAGGATTCTTAATCAACCTGCCTGCGGTCAACTATTTCGAGCATGGTCAGCAATTAACACCTGCACACGCGCATGCTGCCATGATGGGTGTATATGGAATGTTCGCGATTGCTCTAGTTCTATACGCCTTAAGAAATGTCGTTAATCCAAAGGCTTGGAATGATAAGCTTCTGAAGTTTATCTGCTGGACATTAAATATAGGATTAGCAGGCATGGTGTTCGTTACCTTGTTACCTATAGGATTCATCCAATTTAAAATGGCATATGATGATGGTTATTGGGTATCACGTGATCCACTAACATATTTCGGTAATGAGACCGTTCAGAATTTCTTATTATTCCGATCCGTCCCAGATACCATCTTCTTAATTGGTGTTATCGCATTCGTGTTCTTCTGTATTAAAGTATTCTTCAATCTACGGAAGCCAACACATGGTGAGAATGAGTCATTACCAGTTGAGGATTTAACATTTGATGATGAGAATGAAGTGAATCTCCCTTCACATGAATAGTCAATTAAGCCTGATATCTTAGGTTATTTAATAAATCAAGCATAAACGCCTTCGGCGTCCTTATAAGGACGGTAAGTGTTTAAGCGAGAAATATAAGATATAAAGTATAGCGTAAAACTTATACTTTCTTATATTTTTAAAAAAGCCTTAGTCCTATATAGTTTAGGACTAAGGCTTCTTCTTATTATCTTTCTATTCCATTATGGTGATCAAAGCAGTGTTCAGTGCGCCAACAACTTTATCACACCAAACATCAAACTCCTGATCTTCCATTTGATATTCAGAATGCGCTAGAATGTATTCCACTGTCTGCTTAATTCCTTGATCTAACCGGGTAGTCGCAACGAATTCCGGAACAAGTCTCTTTAATTTAGAATTATCGAATACAACTGAGTTAGCCTTATCTCCAAGTAATCCGCCTCTATAATCTTCTTTACTACATGCAGCAAGAAATTCGGATGACACATGAACAGCATTGAGTTTCACACCTAAGGCATCGGCAATGATCTCGTATATTTGATTCCAAGTAACCGTCTCATCTGAGGTGATATGAACGGATTCTCCTATCGCATGAATATTGCCCATTAGGCCGATAAAACCTTTTGCAAAATCAGTATTATGCGTCATCGTCCATAAAGAGGTCCCATCTCCATGAATAATGACGGGTTTACCCTCAAGCATCCGCTTCGCCACTTGCCAACTACCTTTACTTCCATGAACACCCATTGGAATGGAACGTTCATCATAGGTGTGGCTTGGTCTTATAATCGTTATTGGGAAGCCATTCTCGCGATATTCTTTCATTAAATACTCTTCACAGGCAATCTTATTTCTAGAATATTCCCAATAAGGATTGGATAACGGCGTTCCCTCTGTAATTCTATAATCAGATAGTGGTGTCTGGTATGCAGAAGCCGAACTAATGAATATGAATTGCTTTGTTTTACCTTTGAATAATCGTACATCTCTTTCCAATTGAGCCTGCTCAAACGCTATGAAGTCAGCTACGACATCAAATTCCATGTTCTCAATTAGCTTAGCAACATGCTCCTCATCATGAATATCCGCTGTTATGAACTTTATGCCAGCGGGCAATTCCTCATTTCTAGTGCCACGATTTAATAAATATAGCTCGCAACCTGAGTCTATCAATTGCTTAGTAATGGCAGAACTAATCGTTCCTGTGCCTCCAATAAACAGCGCTTTCATAATCCACCTCCGAAAAGATTTGTAATGATGTACCTATCTATTCCTTAAGATAGCATGTGTTCATCGGTATGACAAATCTTTCGTTTGTGATCTTAAAAATTCTCCTTATAGTACAGTCCATCTACTTCTGCTTCTGATAATGCTGTATTAAATATCGCTACATTATCAAATTTGGCAGATGCTATATCTTGGTCTCCCCATATATTCCCGCTTCCTACTCGAACATCAATCAATTTAGCAAGGAAATTAGATTCAAAAGATACAGCTACATCCTTGTCAACTTTTCCAACAATCAGCCCATCTAAATAGACTACAATCCCCGTTGCATCGATTGTATACGTTACATGATGCCATGTATTACTAGTTAACCCTTTTGTAATCGCATCTGCATCAGCCCATGCTCCATTGGAATTAATTCTGGCGATTAAGTTGGCACCAAGTCTTGTGACAGGATATAGATCTTGTCCTCCGCCATTGGCTTCAAATAATGCACTATGTTCCCAGTAAGCTGCATTTTGTTTATCTACATTGACCCACATGGAGACGGTATATCCCTCTGATGTTATTCTATCGAAGGTATCTGTTGGTAACGCCAAATAATTCACCTTCTTAGCAGCAGCCGTATTTGTTACTTGTAGTATATTACCTCTCTGTTCATCTACCGCAATAGATGCAGAACCCATTAATGTAGCATTTCCCGATTTACTACCGTTATTGGGTATTTCGATTGAATTAACAGTAGTTGTGAAATCATATTGATAAATCGGTGTAACATTAAACTCAGATATCCCCAACACAATAATCTTATATGATTTACTTATTGCCTCTTTACCTTTCGTGATTCGGGCTGTTAACGTAACTTCTACATCTTCACCAAGACGCTTTACCTCGCCTGTTCTACTAAGCACATCTTCTCTGCTGGATGACCATGATATGTTTGTATTATTAGTACCTGAGGTTGGTAATGTGATATTTGATTTCACGCTCTCCGGAATTTCAGTATTTGCATCTAAATAATAAGCATCTAACTGAACCGCTTGGTTATTATTCTCAATGATTTTACTTCCCCAAATACTTTGATTGTTACTGCCAATAGCACTAAAGGTCATGACCTTTAGATCATAGACGGATTCATCGCTTTGTTTGAAGAACACCCCTTTATAAGTGATGCCATCGATAACGATATTCATATAATAAGTATGTTTCTTCATACTCCACGTACCTGTTACGTCACCACTCACACTGAAATCTTTATTTAAATGTACCTTTAAGGTTGGCAACATCGCAGATCCATTATTAGAATTACCATGGTTAATGAATTCGTAGGTACCCACAATGTCATTCGTAGAATATCCCTTTGCAGAAATCTTGTCACCATTATATTCATAAGGTACTACTACAGGCCATTTATCTTCATTCTGGAACATTTGATGTACTCTAACCTCATGATATTCAGTCCCCCCGTTGAATCGGGTGTGATATACAAGATACATCTGACCATTAGAATCGATGAAAGAAGAATTATGTCCCGGTGAACGATATCCAACCGTTGTATTTCCGAATTTGTAATTACCCATCAGTTTAATACCATAATCAACATTCGCTGTGTTGGCGTCTGGTAAAACTGCGTTTTTTCCTGATGCATCTACATAAGGACCCTCTGGTTCTGTCGATCTATACTGTCTCATATTATACCCGCCGGTAGCTCCCAATCCCGCATTAGTTACATATAAATAATAGTAGCCTGTCTTTTTATCATATACGACATAAGGACCTTCACCTGACTTCGTAAATCCTCCAGAAATTTTCGTCCCAAAATATCTATCGATAAGTCGACCATCGGTCGTCGTTCCATCCTCTCCAGGATAGATAGCCTTACCTGTGAGTTTATCGATTTCTAGAATAAAAATCCCACCGGACCAAGAACCGTAAGTCATCCACAGTTTGCCATTCTCATCATAAAATAGGTTCGCATCTATCGCATTTGTAAATAAGCTGTTATTGTAACTCCCGTCATCATTGAACCAATGTTCATTCGGTTCTGTGATCTTACCATTATCCAATAGCTCTTGAATATTGGTATTCGTATACTTCTTATTAATTACACTATTAGGATCATAAGCATCCTCTCTAGTAAATCCGGAATATACAATTGTATCCACATAAGTGTATGGACCTTCTATATTCTTCGATGCTGCATATCCGATCGCGGAACGTATATAAGTAGAACTAGCACTATAATAAATCAGATAAGCGCCTTTACTACCATCTACATTGATATAATCTTTATTCCAGATCACATCAGGTGCCCATATAGAGAAACCGCCTTTACTATCTGAATCATTCTCACCTGCCCAAGCAAAAGAGCCTGCTAGATTACTTGATAAATCCCCATATAGTACGTTGTCGGGTGTAGTGTAATCATTCGTAAATTTAGTCCAATTCTTTAAGTCTGTTGATTTCGCGGCTTCAATATGTGAACCAAATATATAGTATTCACCCTTTAGTTTTACAATAGAAGGATCGTGAACAGATACTCTATCTTTTTCTGCTTTGAGCGTTAACTCGTTATTGCCTTGATTGTCCACAGAGGAGGGTTTCTTATCTGCCAAACCTACACTTGGAGTTATTAATGCAGTCGTTATGACCAATGACAGTATACCTACTGCCAATTTATTTATTCTTTTTCTCAGCATATTACACCTCTATTTTTTATTTTGTGTACTACCAACCACGATATCTCACTTAATTAAGCGCTTACACTTTAATGAATGAGGCATTCTCTCCTTCCGTAAAGTTGGTTCAAGCTCAATTTCAAACAACAATTAGTTAATATATATGTAATTTATACATAGATATATTAATTTCAATAGTAATCCAAATTATGGCGAATGTAAATAAAATAGTAAACGACAAAAGAGCATCCCACTTAGGAATGCTCCTTCATCTACACATAAATTTACTCTTTAATATACTGTTGCGTACTCCGCACCGTATTTATTGGGCGAACTAATCTCTCAATTTGCTCGCGTTGAGGTTCTAAGAATGGGGGTAAGGATAGCTTCTCACCCAATGTTTCATAAGGCTCGTCGCCCATAAACCCTGGACCATCTGTTGCAAATTCGAATAGAATCTGTGGAGCAACCCGGCAGTATAATGATTCAAAGAAATGACGATCGACATAACCCGAAGTTGAGAAGTTGAATTGATCTAGACGCTCAGTCCATTCGTCTAATACCTTACGATCCTCAACACGAAAAGCTGTATGATGAACGGTCCCGTATCCTTGCTGTGCTCTAGGCAGAATCGTATTATAATCAACTACGACTTGCGCACCATTTCCTCCCTCTCCTACCTCAAATAGATGTTTGGATCCTTCCTTAGCAATTTCTTTAAACATTAGAACTTTTTCCATCATTTCTTTGAAGTAATCAAAGTTTGAAATACGGACAAAGATTGGTCCTAGTCCAGTAATTGCAAATTCCAATGGAACTGGTCCATTCTGCCAAGGTGTTCCTGAAGGTACTCCTTCATTCCGTTCATCTGAAATCAATTGATATTGTTGATCATCAAAATCGACGAAGCCTAGTACCTTTTTACCGAACAACTCTTGAATGCCGTGATGTTGTACATCCAGGCGATCAAAACGTTTCACCCAGTAATCCAATGCCGCATCACTTGGTACACGAAGTGAGGTTTTGTAAATCTCATCCGTACCATGCGTTCCCTTGCGAATCCCTGGAAAGTCGAAGAATGTCATGTCTGTCCCTGCACTCCCCTTATCATCCGCAAAGAACAGGTGATAAGACTGTATATCATCTTGATTCACTGTTTTCTTAACTAAACGCATGCCTAGAACATTTGTGAAAAACTCGTAGTTTTTCTCTGCACTACTTGTAATCGCTGTAACATGATGTATTCCTTTTAATCCGTTCATATTGTAATCCTCCATATCATCTTAAAAATTGTCATTTATTCGAGAGTCTTTAATTTAAGATAAATATATCATGATTATTAGAAGCTGTCAACATAACATACTATTAAACCATTTCAAGTAGAAACGGCAATGCCGTCCTTTTTCAAAGACGGCATCCGTTTCAGCGGAAATATAAGGATAAAAGTATCAAGTGAAACTTATATTTTCTTATATTTGAAACAAACCCAACACCGACGTGGTATTGGGTTATCAATAATCCGCTCTACATTTTTATCTCAATATAAAATTTATCATTTTTATGCTGACAATATATATCCCCTTTGTATATCTCAACCGTTCTTTTAATAATCCCTAAACCGTTGCCTCTACCTGGGCGTGTATTCTCTTTTGTAGTATAACTATTTTGCAGTAGTGTCTTTTGTTCTTTAGATGCAAGTTGAGCCGTATTCTCCACTGCGAACAAATATTTCTCACCAACTGTTTTACAAACAACATGAATCTCTTTAGGCAATACACCCATATACGTCTCTGTCGCTTCAATTGCATTATCCAAGAGATTCGCAAAAATTCTGGCTAAGTCCATTGACTCCACTCTGCTATATTCGTTCTGATCCGTCTCAAAGTACATTTGAATATTTTTAGATAGAGCAAGTTCCCATTTACTTTGAAATAAGACCATCAGAATCGGGTTTTTAATACGTAAGGACATATCCACAATTCTGGATTCATTCGTCAATTGTTTTAAATAGTCATTCGCTTTATCATACAGCTGCATATCCATTAATCCGATGAGAACTTGAAGATGGTTAATCATATCATGTCTGTTTGATTTAATCGTATCCGTTACTCTTCTAAGTTCAGATATATACATTTTCTCCGATTCTTTCAAATCCTGCTTCATCTGAAATTTATACCAACGGTATAAGCTAAATGTAACAAATAACAATACAATCGCGAATAAAACATCAATTACTAATATAAAAATATTACTTTTAAGGACTTGGTTCCGCACTAGCATTAATTCATTAGCATCAATATCAATGGCAATAACTCCAAGTATCTTTCCATCTTCACTGTAAAATGGTGCTCCAACAGATAAGTATGAACCATAGCTCCCATCTTTTATAATATTAGTAAAGTAGCTCTGGCCCTTCTTTGCTTCACTTACTTGAGTAGCAGGAACTGAACAAGGGGAGGATATTGCCAAGTCTTTCACACCTGAGGGAACTGCAGATACCATTACTTTAGATATATCTGTATCATCAAGCATCAAAACATATATATACAGTGCATTTATATGATTATAATATTGTTCTAAATATTGTTTAATTTGTTTACGATTCTCATCATCCTGTTTAGTTAATAGAAACTCTTGATATACGTCTTTATCCAGCCTCTCGGCAATATCTCTGGCTATTTCTATATATTGCTTTGCAAGTGCGACTTCCGCCGATTTACCTATATAATAATATGAAATCAACAGTTTGACACTCATAAGGACACTTAGCACAAAACAAGAAATGATTATAATATAAAAAATTTTCTTTTTTGAATATAAATTGTATTTCATTGACTCAATCCTTTTATCCTTTGTCTTATGTCTATTATCGTCGGATTATAGGGCTGAATCAATTAAATATTTCATAAGGAGATCCCCTCTATTTATCATTTAATAACCAAAAGGTAGCACATATTCACTTTCATTTTAATTTACAAATGAGATGATGAAGAACGAGGCTTTCCAACGTATCGAATCGTGCTTAATTGAACGAATGCAAAATGTTTCAATGGAAGAGTTGCAAGAAATCGAGCATGCGCTCGACCTCCTTCATCACAAGGTATTTTATTAAGGATAAATATAAAAATTCATATATTCTGTTGAATAGTACTCATAAATAGAGGATTTTAGATAATTTTGTAGAAAACCTTTTAGATATTATTTAGTGACTAGGTTTGAAATGGAGTGGTCCTGTGATACGAAGAAAGAATAAAGCGAGCAATCCTAATACGGGCAGCCAATTAGAACCAATTAATAAACGAACATTCAGCCCTGTATGGGCGTCCTCTAAAATTGCCGGTGTATATTTCATTATAGGATTCTTATGGATTCTATTAACCGATAAAATCGTTTCTTATTTCACGCAAGACTCTGAATTAATCAGATTGATTAATATGTTCAAAGATTGGCTATTCATTCTTATGACAGCATTACTTATCTTTGGATTAATTCTAGGGACGCTTAATCGTATTCAAAAGATGGAGAAGAAGCTACGAATCGCATACAAAGATAGAGTGTCTGCTTATCAAAATCTCGAAGCTACATATGAAGAAATCATAGCTACTGAGGACGAACTCAGACAACAATACGATCAACTGATTGAACAGCAACACAAGCTTACTAAAAGTGAAGAGAAGATGCATCAATTAGCCTATCACGATTTATTAACTGGTTTACCTAACCAAATAGATTTGTATGAAAATGGAGCTAATAAGATCCTTGAATTCTCCAATACTAATGTGGCTTTGATGTTTATTGATATTGATAATTTTAAATACATTAATGATACGATGGGCCATGAATTTGGTGATCGCCTGATTGTGAAGACAAGTCAGAGACTTATCTCTATTGTAGAACAAAGGGGTGAAGTTTACCGATTTGGTGGTGATGAATTCATCATTCTTTTACATTCGATCAAGAATCCAGATGACGTACAAGTAGTTGCCCATGAGATTCTGCATGGATTTAAGAAAACCATCGAGATGGACAACAGCCAATTACATATCAGTATTAGTATCGGTATCAGTATCTACCCAGAACATGGAAACAATATTATGGAATTAGTAAAACGTGCGGATATTGCTATGCATAAAGCGAAAGAAGCAGGTAAGGACCGCATTCTCGTCTTTGATTACCCCATGAATGATTCTTTCATTGAAAGGATGCACCTTGAGAAACAGTTATTTATGGCTATGGAGAACAATGAATTTGAACTCTATTATCAACCACAGATGGATTTGACACGGAATACGATTACGGGCTTAGAAGCACTTCTACGTTGGAACAATCCGGAGTTGGGAGAAGTCTCCCCTCATAAGTTCATCAAAGCAGCCGAAGATTCGCATCTGATTATTCCTTTGGGAACCTGGGTATTAACCACGGCCTGTACCTTCCTAAAGAAACTTCATGATTCTGGATTACATCACTTAACGATGTCTATCAACATTTCGATGATCCAATTACTGCAAGCTGATTTCAATGAAATTGTTCTAGACACTATACAAACCTGTGGTCTTGATCCTGCCTATCTGGAGCTAGAGATTACAGAGAGCGTGCTAGTTGAATCTTATGATCTTGTAACTAGCAAATTAAATGAACTAAAGAAACACAATATTAAAATTGCACTTGATGATTTTGGGACAGGTTATTCATCTTTGAGTTATCTGACAAATTTACCAATATCTACTTTAAAAATAGACAAGTCCTTTATTGATTCCATTCGGACGGGAACACATCAAGACGCTTTAATAGAGCAAATTATTATCATCGGTAAAAGAATGAATATGTGTGTCATTGCAGAGGGTGTAGAGCAGACAATGCAGCTGGAGTACTTACAAGAACAAGGCTGTGATAAAATTCAAGGTTATTTGTATAGCAAACCATTATCAGCACAAAACGTGATACAGTTCTTAAACCCCAATTGATCCTACGCCCTACTATCTTCGTAGCTCATAACTATTTAGTTTTGTTTATTTATGTTGTATTTTTCCACATCTGATTATATAGTACTAATATAACCTAGGCTCTTAGACCTAGGTTCATAGCTTGATGCAATCTCTTCAGTTGGGAGGACATAATAAATTGGCGGTTGTAGTATGGACTGACTTGATCATATTCATTCTTTTATTAGCACTATTCATATATGTGTTTGCTACTGTTACTATGACTCAATTACATAAAATCTATCTAGCATTCCACTTCACCATGATGTTATGGCCTTTCTATCAGTTTGCTATTAAGATAACGGATAGCCCGTCGGTGCAATTATTATATGTAAAACTATCATTTATTGACTTGGCTCTATTAACTACAGGCTGGTTACTCTTTACCTTTTTCCTTACAGATCATTCGCGATACCTGCGGAAAAGTGTAATCATTCTTCTTTATATGCCCATACTCATCATTGCCATAAGTGTAATCATTAACCCTGCTGGGATATTTGTCCTTCCCATGTACGATGGATATATTCAAAGAACCTACGGACCACTATTCTGGGTTATTCTTATTGTCTTGGTTTGCTATATTAGTATTTCTGTTTATCTCATATATTCAGCACTAAAATTCAATAACACCCCTCGTATAAAAAAACAAGTTATGCATGTACTTAAAGGAGTTGTGATACTGACTGCAATGGTGTTATTGGACATACTGTTCAATGTTGTATTGGCTTCAGACTTACCTGTTATTCCAGGTTTCACATCACTGGGTATTCTGCTCTCCGCTGTCTTTTTTGTGATTGCCATTCATCGTGATAAAGTATTGGATATTGTGACTATAGCTCATCAGGATATTATTGATACTATCGAACAAGGGATTTTGGTTCTCGATGATGATGAGATCGTTGTTGAAATCAATCAGTCGTTACTTCCTTATATTCATTTTCATATTGGTGATCGTTCCGATATAGAGGCTCTACTACCACCAGAACAGTCAGCAAGCACAATTGAGTCATTCTTACATACGTACCGAAATCTACCACTAGAAAGAGCAGAAATTGGGTTATTCTATCCAAGCGAAAATCGATACGTACATATTCATGTTTCACCTATCATTGTAAATAATTCCAAAGTTGGACGAATTATTACATTTCAAAATATGACCGAGATTCTTCAGCTCATCCATGATACTCACCTTCAGAATGAAATTCTACAAGAGCGTAATCTAGCATTGACAACAATACAAGAAGAATTGTTCCACACCAACCAGAAACTCAACCATATGGCTATAACCGACAGTTTAACAGGTTGCTATAATCGTCATTATTTGACGGAACAGTTAGAACAAGAAGTGAAGGAGAATATGAAACATCAAGTGCCTTTCACTATACTCCTTATTGATATTGACTTCTTCAAACAAGTCAATGATAACTATGGTCATTTAGTCGGTGATATTGTGATATGCGACACAGTAGAAGTGATTAAAAAGACATTACGTCACACCGATATTCTGGCTCGCTATGGTGGAGAGGAATTCATCGTTTATTTACCCAATACGGATCAAATACGGGCAAATATAATAGCTGAACGCCTTAAAACAACCATCGCGAACAATAAAGTAGTCGTGGACGATATTGCTCACGATGTATCAGTTACGATAAGCATGGGGCTGCTATCCATTAATAATTCGACACCTATAGAATCCAGTAAGTCTAATATAAAATTAAGTGATCTATTTGAATCGGTGGATAACGCTCTATATCAAGCTAAAGAGAGTGGGCGCAACCAAATTGTTAGTATTGTGGGATAAAGACTTATGGCGTCCATTGATCGTGAATAATTCCAACTAGAGCATGATCATCGCCAATTTTCTCGAAGACAAGACGCAGACTGCGCCAGTCCATTCCTTCAACAGAGGGATCAATCCCGTCAATATAATATTCAACGAAATCATGACTATCCTTAGGATAAACGTCTTTCAAATTATTAATTGTCGTGCTTTCTCCTAACCCTTCGTTCATAGCAATCTCGCCATCCTTGATGAAATCTGCATCATAGATAAATCGTTTATAGTATTCTGCGAATGTCATCTCAATTAAATCACCATTGCCAGGGAACGACCGCCATACATACTTTTGAGAATCCTCCATAGCATGCTTAATTTCATCTCTAGTAAGTAGAATATCTGTCTTCACATCAACGAACGCATAAGGTGAGAATCGTAACCCTTTCTCTGGATGTACCCAATCAGCTAGCGCGCTCATATCGTTAGCCTCTAGAGCCTTGATGACTGTTGTTGCCGCTTCTAACGCCGTTGGTGGAAGTCCCTCCTGTGGGTCGACTAGCGCTTGCTCGTCTTGTGGTTGTTCTGACAACTCTTCGGTTGGTTCTGACAGGTCCGTAGGTTGTTCTGCTTGTTCTTGTGGTTGCTCTTGCACTTGTGAGTTATTTGCGGAATCTGGTGTTTCATCACATGCAGTAAGCATTAACATAAGCGTACCAATAACAACCCATCCTATATTTTTAATTCTGTACATTATTTCACTCCTCTCCTGTTGCCTAACAAACGTATTTTACGCTACAAAAGTTGCGTTAGTTTTAAGGATCGGCTCTGAAACATCGTCAGCAGCAATTGTAAAAAGTACATCTAAATTCGTCCAATATTCTCTATTACCCAATTTAATTGCACAGAGTACATCTAATATCTGGATATTTGGCATTTTTCAGAGATAGCCCTTTTTTAGCTGTACCTTATACAACTATTGTCTACACTCACCTTTATCTTCTAGATTAAGTGTAGGTTTTTCCTATGGACTTAGAGTAACCGCCTCTACCGAAATATAAGACATAGAGGTCTAAGTGAACCTTATACTTTCCTGTAAATAAATCAAAGGCACCCGAGAGGGTGCCTTTGACTTATTTTATAGCTTGAGATAGTTCAGTAAAGATAACCCCGAGTGCATAGGCTCCTGCGTCTGGGTATCCAATACTTCGCTCACCTACAGTCCCAGCCCTTCCCATCCGCGCAACAATTGCTTCGGTCTGTTTCGCTCCTGCTACAGCAGCCTCTGCTGCCTTCGTAGATGCTACCTTCAAATCATCACCGTGACTTGCACTATTCTCCCAAGATTCAGCATATGGAGCAAGAGCATCAATTAGTGTCTTGTCCCCAACGACAGCCCCTCTGCCAAAAGATCTCTCTCCGGTATCTTGAATCCCTTTCACAACAGCACTCATCATTTTGGCAAACTCATCAATAGACAATTCTGTTTGATTTCCAACCTGTTTACTCGCTGCGCGGAATGCTGATCCCCAGATCGGGCCAGAAGCACCTCCGCAATGTTCCATTATAATGAGCGAACTAGCATCTAGGAAACTTCCAATATCCGTTGCATGATTACTTACAATGTCCTGCCATTCGGTCTTCAATTGCTTGAAGCCCTTTGCAATACTCATCCCGAAGTCACCATCTCCAGCATGCGCGTCTAACTCACAGAATGGAACCTCATTCTCGATGATGATTTCACTCATTTTATCCACGAGGAAGATGATATTGTTCAGTGTGAATTTGTTATTATCAACTTTTGCATATACAGCGTCAGTCTCACATTTGAATGATACAGATGTATGTTCATCTTCCTCAATAACAACCTCCGTATAGCTCACTGGGTCGAATGGTCCGTGAATCACTAGCGCAGGCGTCTCACAATCTTCCGATAATAATGATTTTAACTGATCGTCCAATTTCATAATCGAGAGCGATGCTCCTGCCATGTCTATACTGGTCATATAATTTCCAACCAACACTTTATATACCTTGATATGTCGAGAAGTAAGTTCACGAATGACTGAGTTATTCAGAAGATACAATTCTTGTAACGGCGTTGCTCCGAACCCATTAATCAATACGGCAATTTCTTGTGCACCGTTACTATCTATCTGTAAATTATTTAACAACGCACTCACCATTCTATCCGCCAGTTCATCAGCTGAAACTACGGGTTCTCTACGAATTCCTGGCTCACCATGGATCCCAACGCCATACTCCATTTCATCGTCTGCTAACTCAAAGGTTGGCGTCCCCTTAGCAGGAACCGTACAGGAAGTGAAGGCGAAACCGATACTTTTGGTACTGTCTATAGCCTTTTGAGCAACTTCCTTCACTTCACTCAAGGACATTCCTAACTCAGCTGCAGCACCAGCTATTTTATGCACGAAGATCGTTCCTGCAACGCCTCTATTACCTACGGTATAGAGACTATCTTCGACAGCTATATCATCATCTACTTTTACAAAATCTACTTCAAGACCGTCTTCTCCAGCAAGGTGAGCTGCATTCTTGAAGTTCATAATATCACCGCTATAATTTTTAATAATTAATAGCGTTCCTTTATTGCTAGCTGAGGATCTAATTGCTTGGTACACTTGGATTTGTGAAGGAGAAGCAAATACATCGCCACATACTGCGACATCTAACATTCCCTTTCCAATAAATCCAGCATGTGCGGGCTCATGTCCACTTCCCCCACCACTAATGAGTGTTACTTTACTTTGATTTATATCTTTTTTCATAATGATCTTATATTTACTATTAAACTCTAAATTAGGATGAGCAAGAACGATACCGTTACACATCTCTCTAACTAGCGTTTCGGGCTTATTGATTATTTTCTTCATGGGATTCAGTCCTTACTCTGTTTGAATTTTCGACCCAGTTGATCGGCTACCATGATCGCTGCTGCCACCGCTTCCTCTGTAATCGGGAATGGCATCGAATGAATAGATTCTTCTGGAATACAAGCCTTCTGAGCTACGGTCAGCGCTTCTTCATAAGAAATACTATCCACGCCAATATCGGCCAGACATACAGGAAGACCAACGGATACACAGAACGCTAATACTTCATTCAATTCTTCCTGCTCTGCATTCTCAAGCACAAGTTGAGCAATGGTGCTAAAAGCTACTTTTTCCCCATGATAATAATGATGTGTTCCCTCTAGGGAAGTTAAACCATTATGAATAGCGTGAGCTGCTGCTAATCCACCACTTTCGAACCCTAATCCTGATAAAAGAATATTCGCTTCAATAATGTTCTCAAGTGCTGGTGTCACTAAATTGCAATCACTAGCTACCTTAGCCTGAATTCCATCTTTCAACAACGTATCATAGCAGAACTTAGCAAGTACTAATGCTGTGTTCGTCCCTTTAGCCGCACCACATACGCCCTCACGTACACCACAAGGCAACCCTGCATTGACGTTAGAGTAAGATCTTGAGGTAGCTCTTGCTTCAAAATAGGTTGAGAGCGCATCTCCCATTCCGGACACTAGAAATCTAGTAGGAGCGTTGGCTATCACCGTTGTATCAATCATGACAACACTTGGGCTTTGATTGAAATAGGCATATTCGTCAAATTCACCTTCTGGTGTATACATAACGGCCGAATGACTTGTTGGTGCATCGGTCGCAGCAATCGTCGGTACTATGATTAATGCTTCCCCTTCTGCTACACATTTAGCCGTATCAATCGCTTTTCCTCCACCTAATCCAATCGTACATGAACAGGATTTCTCCTTGGCTAGCTCTTGCAATCTCTGCACCTCTTCGCGAGAACATTCCCCGTGGAAACCACCTTCAACCAACGTGATTTGAAACTTATTTATAGTAGATTCTAGTTTTTCTTTCACTCGCTTTACATCATCTGGATGAGCAATGAGAAGAGCAGAGTCCCCGAATGTTTTTACAAAGTACCCCAAATTCAATAATTCATCTTCACCTTGAACATATTTCGTTGGGCTTATAAAAGCTTTTCTCATCATTAATTCCTCCTTTAGATATCATGATTCCATTATAGTCTAAACATAATTCATAAACATTGGACGATCACTGCTATTTCAAGCGCTTTCAGATTGTGTTTTTTTGTTATTTCTCATGTGAATAGTATAATTTTGTCCTTCTAACGGTTTACTATAGTATAATGTTGGAGAGGTAATTTCTATTCGTGTTTAGGGAGTGTACCGGCATGAGCAACCCGTTATTTCATTTAGAGAATATTATGGATTTAGAGAAATGGCATAAGCTACAAGACTCTCTAGCGCTAGTGACCAAGATGGCAATCATTACTGTTGATTACAAAGGCATTCCTGTTACTAAACACAGCTATTGTCAGCCCTTCTGCCAAGGTGTAAGGAAAGATTCCGTCCTATCATCCTATTGTCAGAAATGCGATGCCAGGGGAGGATTAGAAGCGGTACGATTGGATAAACCCTATATCTACAAATGTCATTTCAATATCATTGATATTGCGGTACCGATCATTATTGACAATCAATACATCGGAGCGGTCATGGCTGGACAAATCAAGCTACGAGATGCAGATTCGGATGCACTTGAACAGATCGTATCTCGACCTTCGAATTCAGAGACCGATCATAAATTCAAAGCACTTGAAGAAGATTATCTTTCTCTACCCATCTTATCCTATGAGGAAGTCTCTACCATCGCTGATATGTTGTTTCACCTATGTCATTATATCGTTGAAGAAGCCATCCATAAGAATGCAACGATCGAACTGTATAAAAAGACGCTGTCCATCGACACAGATCACCCATTTGCGGAATCAATGAACTCAACAGATCTTACTTATCGAAATATACAAGCGATGCAGAGTGAGCTTTCCAGTACTCTCATTGACAATCAAATCAAAAGGTTTACCTCTAGTGAGGTTCGATCTTCTAACCCGTTACTACAACCTGCATTTGATTATATCTATCATCATAAGAATGAGAATATCACTTTAACTAAGCTAGCAAAGCTATGCCACATTAGTCCCAGTTATTTCAGTCGAATATTTATGAAAGAAACCGGGGAGAATTTCTCCGTATTCACTCCACGAATCAAAATGGAGTGGGCCAAACAACTGTTGGAGACAACGGAACAATCCATCAATCAAATCAGTGATGATCTGGGATTCTGTGATGCTGGATATTTCATCAAGACCTTTAAAAAGTTCGAAAGTCTAACTCCAGCAGTGTACCGAAGTATTTATCGGGAGAAACATGAAATGGGCACCTAGATTAGGTGCCCATTAGTAAATTTATACGCTATTTAGACATGTACGAATTGGCTTATTTAAGATATAAGTCACGACTCTTATAACCTGCCTGAAGAATCATTTTCATTTCCTCTCGTCGCTTTTCTCTGGTCCCCTCTTGTTTGGCACTATAGACATACCGCGCCCAATCCTTGCGGTACCCTGGAGTAAGCGAACGGTAAAAGCTAAGTAACTCTGGCGTATCTTCTAAATCTTGTTCCACATTAGGCATGAAGGAAATATAATCATCTACACATTGACTAGATTTCGAAGATGTCTTATTTTTACCCTTCGCATCCTCTTTAAGGCCAACAACAGTAAAGACGTCATCCATTCCTACCATGCGTGCAAATTTGATATCGCTTATCCCGATATATCCACTATCATCACTACCAATTCCCGATAACAAGTCATCTCGATGAATAAATGTAGGGTATACTTTATTTCCCTTCTTGGGATACGCCAGGAAGAGATAACCCTGTTTGTTAAGATACTGATGTTCAATCACCTGATCAACCAGTTTTTTCATACTTGCCATATCTAACACAAAAGCAAATATGAGATCATAAGCACCATCTTTGAGTGTAGTATCATAACCTGACAACTCCGCAAGATAGTCCGTTCCTTCAGGTTTATTCAATACGGCGACCCGTTCATACTTTTGCAAATTCAGCTTGTCTACTATTGATTTAGTCATTACGTGGCATCTCCTGTATCACTATATTCTCAAATAACTAGTAATATCTGATTTCCTGCAGGATCACTCGTTAAATATCCATCTAACTCTTTGATAACTGATACACCTGCTTGCTCAAGCTTAGCAACTGCACTCTGTCTTACTTCTTCATTAGAATATACCAGGGTATACCATTTCAATCCAACCATATTCTTCGGCGGAGTTGGTGCTCCAACCCCCTGCCAAGTGTTGATTGCAATGTGATGGTGGTATTCTCCAGTAGACATGAAGGCAGCCTGCGGGTAATGCGACACGGTATTAAACCCAAGTACTTCATTATAAAATTGCTCCGCCTGCTTCACGTTCCCAACATGAAGATGGATATGTCCCATAATTGTGCCCGATGGCAATCCGCTCCATGGCTCATCACTTTCAGCAAGTATTCCTTGTGCATCTATCTGAAGTGTCGCCATTTCTACTAGACCATTCTCCCATTTCCATTCCGATGAAGGGCGGTCCCAATATACCTCGATCCCATTCCCGTCTGGATCTGAAATATATAATGCCTCGCTCACATAATGATCGCCAGCACCAAACGGGTAACCTGTTTCAACTAAGTGGCGTAGAAATACAGCAAGATCCCCACGCTCTGGTAACAATAGAGCGAAGTGATAGAGCCCCGAATGATGCCCAGCAAGTGGTATGACATCCGACGGTTGCTCAAGCGTAACTAAAGGTGTCTTCCCATTAGCCGTTAAAGATGCCGTATGATCTGTCTTTTCCAATACACGTAAACCAATGATATTCTCATAAAATGCCACTGCACGATCTAACTCTCTGACCTTTATATTCACCTCTCCAACATAAACATTTGGTTCTTGATGAAATTTACTCATATATAACACATCCTTTTATATTTGTTTGACATTAACTTAAATAAAGTTAGTAACTATAATTATATAATATATTGTATCGTCAGTAATGTAAAGCTTAACTATTACATTCTACTAACCCCTATGATTTACATTTATATGCAAAAAAACACCCAGGGTCGATGCCGTATCGACTCCAGGTGGCTTGCTTGGAACAGCCAAGTATAAACGCCTTCGGCGTCCTTATAAGGACGGTAAGTGTTTAAGCGAGAAATATAAGATATAAAGTATAGCGTAAAACTTATACTTTCTTATATTTTGAAAAACTCGTAAGGTACTGAGATAGCACTAGACGAGTTTCTTCATACAACCAATTAAATCTTTTTAACAAATTCAGATTTCAATTTCATAGCCCCGAAGCCATCAATTTTACAATCAATATCATGATCGCCATCAACCAAACGTATGTTTTTAACTTTTGTTCCTATTTTCAGAACAGATGAACTGCCTTTTACTTTCAGGTCTTTGATTACCGTTACAGAATCACCACCATTTAAGACATTTCCATTCGCATCTTTGATAATCTTTGGTCCTTCACTATTCTCGGAATCTGATTCTAAAGTCCATTCGTGCGCACATTCTGGGCAGATTAGAAGATTCCCATCCTCGTATGTATATTCCGAATTACATTTTGGACAATTGGGTAAATCACTCATCATTCATATCCTCCATCTAGCTATTATTGATTCTAATGAATCAATTTCATAATTACGCAAACCCATTTAAATAGTTCTTATTTAAGCTGCATAGGCGATTATGAAATTGATTCTAGTATGCTTATATTCTGCCATAGTCCTCTCTTCATGACAAATAACCTAATTAAAGTACCAAGTAAAACTTATACTTTCTTAAATTTAAATAAAGCCAAAAGATCACTTACAAGAAGTGACCTTTTGCTTTTTAACATCCTATTTGGATTCGTCTTTGAATTAAGAATTCTTTACAGGATAGCACACCTCGGTAATCCAGTGATCGGGATCTGGCTCCGTTGCCGGCCCAACATGGTAGATGTTAAACATCGAACCATCGTATTCATAGCCATTATCCGAGATCCAGTTCGCTATCGACACGTTAACCTCGTTGAGTAGGGCATAACTACCAGTAAACATGGCTGAGGCTACCGTGATCGGGGACACTTTTTTGAACCGCACATGCTCCGTATCTTTATATGCTCCCGTAACGGTAAGTTGGATTTCGACATCAACGTCACTGTCCTTATACCCCTCATCGTGGAAGATCGCCAGACTATAACATGGATTGGAAATACGCAGATGATCTCCTGCTTCTTTCTGCAATCGTGACCAAAGCTGGCCTTCCTGATCATAAGCTGGAATAGTATCTCTCAGACTCGCTACATATCTCTCCGGTATTTCTTTTAAAATAACATCATAGTTCATAATTCCACGATCCTTTCCTATTCTTTGAATAGTATTGTGAAGAAGCGCCAGCTTTTTCTGTATCACTTCTTCCTCTTCTTTCATTTGGGTATATTGTATCAAGAGGAACTTCCGTAGACTCTCCGCATCATCATATTCTCTGAGAATCTGTCCAATCGTGGGAATACTAAACCCCATCCCCTTCAGCACCTGTATTCTGTTTGCAATCGTCAATTGTGTCGCACTGTAATAGCGATACCCTGTGAAATCATCAATATGGTCTGGAATAAGCAGACCCAGTTCATTATAATGTCGTAGCATCCGGATACTAATTCGCGACAGTTTTGAGAAATCACCTATTCTAATCATATTTATCCTTTCTACCGGTAAATTTTGAGCTCATATATATAATGAAGTATGACACTGTGAGAGAGTCAAGGGGTTTATTTAGCTTGCCTTCTTCTTTCTTCGAATTAGCATAACTATATACAGTAACAAAGGCAGAACGAATTGGAATACGGGCCACCAATATTTGACCACAACACCGCGGCCGATCTCAATATGATGAATGTAGTTGGGAGAGATAAAGGCAAGCCCATATATGAGAGCAGCCAAAGGAAGTACCCATTTCTTAGAACTGATTCCAGTAATTCTTTCCATACCGATCGTCGCACCATTGAAAAATGCTGCCATTTTGACCCCTAAACCTAGAAAGAGAACTAAGGTGAAGAAGGCATCCATTCGTTCAAGCACCTCTGGTAATTGAATCAATTGTACGGTTGTTAGAAACGGTAACGTGATATTAGCTGCGAGCTTTGGGCCCAGAACAAGTATATTCAGTTGATTAAAAGCTGTTAAAAAAAGCGCAGTTAGAGAATAGGAGATGATCACCGCTCTTGAGAGATTTCTTCCTTTCGTTGCAAGCGGGTAAAAGACAAGAAATAATACTGTCTGTCCGAAGGGAAAAGAGACAATATCAGGAATGGCTGCCTTTAAGACCGGCTTCAGCCCCTTCTCAAGAATCGGTTGAAAGAACTCGATGTGAAGAAGGCCGGTAGCTGGTATTAATATACTGATTACCACATAAGTAATAACGATAACAGGAAAAATAATCATGCAGACAAAGAAGAAGATTTCGGGGCCATAGCGAACCGTGTTGGATATAACTATAATTGTAACCAACATAATAATCCAAAGGGATGTTTGATTCAATAAAGTCATGACCGTCACTTCACCTAAATCACGTAAATTCCGCGAAGTCTCATAAGTGAAGTAGCCAACAAACAGAAGATTCATGATGGTACCTAAATATTTACCCAAGTAACGGCGAAATAACAGAAACAAATCCAGACTCGGGTCCTGTCGATGGATGGACAGGTGTAATAGAAGCAGGAATAGGCCAACTATTGCCCCGATCAACATGGCTAACCAAGCATCTTGCTTGGCTTCACCACCCAGCATAAATAGGGTTGTACTGCCAATCTCGAATAATGATAAGGTAACAATCAACTCAGACACTCGGCTTGTAGTTTGGCTCATAGGCTTCATTTCAGCTCCTTTAGCAAATTGTGTGTTCCTGTTATTATTTATCCTTTTCAGGCCCCAACAATTTACTGAAGGATTTTTGAATTAATCCGGGTCGTTTGATTACAGCATTGACCTCTATGTCAATATCCATGTTTGCCAATTCCTCGGACCATGAATCTTTTATTTCTCTCCAGATTTTAGGGTGTTTGCGATAGATCATATCTGCGACGCCAATCAGGTCGACTTTCAGTTTCTGTACCGATTTCCAGCCCTCAAGAATTTGTGACTCGATCACCTGCTCCACTTGTTGTTGCATGGTATTCATACTTTTGGATGTTTGAATATTTTCTTGTGAAGTGGATTCTACCAATTCTCCGCTAACGTTTGCCTCCACTTTGATAGAGAATTGTTGAGCATCTTTTACAGGTGTGATTTTAACCTTAGCCTTAAGGATCCGGAAAGTGGATATTCCTGTATCCTTATTCACATCATCGAAGGAAAAGGTGCTGCCGTTAATGTGATTGGTTAGCCATGAAATTCCGAGGCTTTCCGCTTGGTTCAATTTTCCTACTCGCTTGTCTCCTTTAAAGACGCTTAAGGCTGACAACATCAGCTTAGCTTGGGTTGATGTCTTTTTGAAAATATCAACGGACTCCAGCTTTTCCCCCTCAGTACCAAATAAGGATAACTCTGGAACCCCTGCAGCACCGCTCTCGGAACTGATTTTCAAGGCGAATTCATACATGGATATAGAAGGATAGAACGATCCCCGTCGATTTTCTTCCTCCAAGATCTTTACTAGTGTTTGACCAGGAACCTTATCCGGTGGTACAAGCATTTTCATAAATTCACGGGCTGACCCGTCGACAATTAGCACTTTTACAGTTTCCCGCGATTCAGAGTTACGCAGATAGCCATCAATAATTTCTGCAACTCCTTCTTCTGCGGCTTTTTTACCGATAAGGATGATATTGTTATGGGCAAAATACAGCTTGCGCGGAAATTCCAGATTACTGATATTATTCGCCTCTCTGATTGTTTTACCATGTGTTGAAAAGGTGTGTACAACGGATTGGCTAGCGCCCCCTCCAGTAGCTCCACCTGAGGGAGATGACATCGCGGAAGGGTTGATTACTTGGTACGTCACGGTCCAATCACCCTGCTTCCCATCCACGCCAGTAGCTGTTGTGATTCCTATTTCGTTCAATTCAATACGGTTGCCACATCCTGTGAGTGGTAATCCTATAACAAGTATAATGGAAATAACAACCCATGATCGATGCACGATGATCTCTCCTTATTTCTGAGTATCTGACCCTTCTGTATTTTCCTCCGGATCTGAAAAGTCTGGATATTGATGAGGCGCCTGCCGTGTCTTGTTGGTACCAGATTTTTCATCGGGCCGGGTCTTCATCGCCCACCACGGTGCTCTGATGAGCAAATCCTTCATATTCGATTTATAGAAGGGGGCGTAAGGTGTCATGTAATTAACTCCGAAAGATTTAAGAGAGACGAGATGTACTAGAATGGGAATGGTGCCTGCTAGAATTCCGAATAAACCGAGTGTTCCCGCTAGAAGCATAAGTGCAAAACGAATTAGCCGAACAGCCGATGCCATATTAAAATATGGGATAACAAAGTTCGATATAGCCGTGAAGGATACTACGATAACCATCGCACCCGAGACTAGACCAGCTTCCACTGCTGCTTGACCAATCACCAAAGCTCCTACAATGGAGATGGCTGGACCGATAACGCGGGGCATTCGAACTCCAGCTTCACGAATAACTTCAAAGATTAACTCCATAATTAAAGCTTCCATTAAAGCTGGAAAAGGTGTCCCTTCCCGTTGGGAAGCAAGAGTAATAAGTAAGGTTGTGGGTAAAATTTCCTGTTGAAAAGTCGTAACGGCAATATACATGGACGGAAGCAACAGGGCGATTATGAAAGAAACCATACGGATCATCCGCAGGAAAGTTGAAATATCATATCGTTGGTAGTAATCATCACTTGACTGAAAAAAATTAAAAAAGGTAACGGGTGCAATGAGAACAAAAGGTGTTCCATCAACCATTACAGCGAATTGTCCATCTAAAAGGCATCCGGCGACAGTATCAGGCCGCTCTGTATTAATCATCGTCGGAAATGGAGTAATGGGTTCATCCTGAATAAATTCTTCGATATACCCACTTTCGAGGATGCTGTCCGTATCAATGGCTTGAAGTCGCTTCGTGACTTCCGCGATCACCTCCGGTCTCGCAATTCCTTCTATATAGACCAGTGTAACTCTCGTTTGCGTATGTAAACCGATGATATGACTCTCCAGCTTTAGGTCAGGTGTCTTTAGCCTCCGTCTTAATAGAGTAATATTGGTTGAAAGTTCTTCTGTAAATCCCTCTTTAGGACCTCGAATAACGGTTTGGGATGAGGGTTCCTCTATTGCTCGTCTGATCCCACCTGAGATGGTGATAGCCAAGGCATATTGGATGCCATCAATGGCAATTATTACGGTTCCGGATAGAATGGCATGAATAAGCTGATCTTCGGAGTGGATGATTTGTATATTTCCCATAGGTAGCTTCTTCTTTAATAAGGCGGTTGCTGTATGGACGTCAGATATATAGGAAGCTGCAGAATCCATTTCTGTAATTAAGGCTTCGATTAGATCCGAGAGGAGTTTTTGGTCGATCAGCCCTTCAATATAACAAATAGCAAGAAAATTGGAGTCAGTAGATTTTTCAGAGAAATCACGTATGATGAAATCCGGGCTGTTTCCAAGTTTTGATTGCAGGAAAGATAGCGTCTGGGACAATGATATATTTATAGGTACGGTTGACGTATATTGTTTTGCTCTTACCGCATCTTGTCCACGACTTTTTGCGGGTTTGATAACCTTCTTAATCCAACTCATGAGCACATCCCCCCTCATTTCCTTGATCAACCAATAACATTTACTTTTTGGCTGGAAAATATATGGAATATAGGACATTCATGTATAATTTTATTATTTTTTCGATTTAAAAAAGCCTATGCTGCCGCAATATCGTATGCGGTCATCATTGGCTTATAAGGGATATTTCTACTTATATCACAAACTTAGGATTCACAAATTCAACGCCTTGTTCCATGACGTAATCAATAAGAATTTTATAATATTCAGGGATTAGAGCTTCTGTATTCTCATGATCATGTAAAAGAATAATGTGGTTTGTATTCTCCTCTAGCAATACGGCGCCATTCTGTGGATTGGAGTCGTGAATTCGCTCAATAATACTTTCATATGTAAATTCATCAGCGTTGTGAAGTTGATATTCTGCAAAATCAAATGTCCAGAAAACATCAATATCCAGATTCATCTGCTCGTTCTTATACCCGTCGAATTCAACTGCACGATCATCGATGCGATTAAATCCATTTTCACGCAAATAGTCTTGGATTAATACTTTGTTCTTGCCACCTTTTGCCCCATAAGGAAAGCGAAATAGTTTATATTGGCGTTCAACTCCAGCTACTTCGTGTAACCGTGTCATCCATTCTTCCTGTTGTTCAATTTCACTAACACATTCGTCAAATGTAATATCGTTGAAACAAGGATGGCTATAACTGTGATTACCAATAACAGCGCCTTGTTGTAAGGCATAGACTCCCTCTTCGAAATGTTTCTCCATTTGTTGCCCATAGAAAAATAGGATCGGTGTAATATTCTTAGAAGTAAGATAATCGATCATCTGCCGTGTGATTGTTGTTGGTCCATCATCAATGGTTAAGTAAGCTTTGCTCATAGTAAGCTCTCCTTTACTATTTCATATTCAAGTTCATATTCAAGGCTAATATATCAATCCCTTTTTCATGAATCGTGTTATCCTACTTTCCATGTTTTCCTCTTGATTTTATCAGAAAGAATACCTAAAGGATGCATATTTGAACAAATAGACTGTCCCTAGCCATTGCCATGACTTTAGGGGCAGTCTATAGAATAAGTGAAGAAAATGATAACTGTCTGTTAACAAGTTAGTCTAGTGCTAAATTTTAAATCTTCGTATTAACCCATTGAGTTGTTCGGAAAGCTTAGAAAGTTCATTTGAACTCAGAGCGACTTCTTCCATCGAACTAGTAATTTGTTGAGAGGATGCCGATGTTTCTTCAACTCCGGCAGAAGACTGTTCCGTAATCGCTGAAATCTCAGTAATGGACGCATTCAGTTCTTCACTATTTGAAGATATGGTTTCTAAATTCATAGAAATCGTATTAATATTGTGGACCATGTTATTCACAGATTCTTTAATCTGTTCGAATGTTTCAACTGTGGTTTGAATTTGATTCGTTCCTTTTTCCACTTCTTCGTAGCTTCCCTTCAAGGATTCAGCTACAATAGTCGTATCCGATTGCATCTTTTCCACGATGAACGTAATGTCTTGAACAGAAATATCGACTTGTTCAGAGAGTTTCTTCACCTCACCAGCAACAACTCCGAAACCTCTTCCATGTTCACCAGCTCTAGCTGCTTCAATGGCAGCATTCAAAGCTAATAAATTCGTTTGTTTCGCAATTTCTTTAATAACCAGTATTAATTTTGATATTTCTTGTGACTGGACATCCAATCCATGCATTTTCAGAATGGCGTCTTGAACGATTTGATCAATCTTGGTCATTTGTTTATTTGACGAATCCATCAATTGGCTACCTTTTTCAGTCAAATCCAAAACAGCAGATGATGAATCTTTAGCTTGTTCACCATCTTCATTCATGACTTCAATTTTCGACATCAAGTTACTCATTAATTCTGAAATATCACTCGCACTACTTGCTTGGGATTCCGCTCCAGTAGCTAATTCATGCATCGTTTTCGATACTTGCTCGGAACCTCTCTTCACCTCATCAGAAGATTGCGCCAATTCTTCACTATGAGTGCTAACTGTTTCTGAGACGGTATTCACTTTCGTTAAGATATCTTTCATGTTAAAGTTCATTTCATTTGTGGCCACAATAAGTTGACCCACTTCATCTTGCGAGTGAACATCCAACGGCTCCTGACTGATATCTCCAGCAGCCACTAACTTCATACGTTTCATAACTCTTATAATTGGCTTACTAATGATGCTTGAGGTAATAACTGATGTCACAATACTAAGAATGACCATAAGAACAGTGATAACAGTCCCAGCCATAATTACTGAATTTCCTTTAGCAATATTATCTTGTCCTAGAGCTAAGACTTCTGTTTGATGTTTTTGCCCCAACTGGTCCATAGTAGCAATAAGCTCATCTGAAATAGGTTTTGCCTTTTCAACCAAATTTTTAATAGCCAAATCTTTGTTTCCTTGTTCTGCTACATGAAGGACGTCTTCCATGATGATTGTTCTAAATATAGCATCCTTTGCAAAGTGATCCTCTACCATGGCTACATCCGTTGTATTCTCCAAAAATTGTGCTTTTAGTTCTTGGCTACTAATTGTAAATTTTTTAAAAGATTCTATAAATGATGGTTCCCCTACTGCGAGGTATCCAAAAATAAGATCATATCCTATTGTGTCTACATAAGCTTGATCCAACAACATCGATTCCACTTTAGTATTCATATTATCCGTATTCTGATTAATCTCATTAACTTCGATATTGTTATAGACACCTAACATAAGCATCAATATTACGACAATGGAGAATCCAAATATGACCCTACCTCTAATACTTTTAAATCTGAATAAATTCTTAATGATGACTACCACCTTTTTCTAGTTAGTAATATGAAGTTAGCAAAGCAAATCTAATTTTAAACATATATTTGGTAAAAATAAAGGTGATAATTTTTATTTCTTATTTTTGAGATATGTTTTTCACCAGTTCTCAATCTTGTAGTCCAGCAATAAAGTAAGGGGGATACATCTCAATGTTCATCGAGATACATCCCCCTTACCTTAATGCAATCACAGCTAGATATAAGTCAAACTAACACTACTCTCCTTTTCCACCTTCAGGCTTAGTTCCACCCATCCCTCCCGTACCTCTCATACCTCCACCTGGTCCTTGATTGGTATTTCCGGTCGTTACACCTGATTCGTTCAACCAGGTTACACTACTTGAAATATCAAACGTAACAATCTCTGTGCCTCCTTCATATTCACCATCCGTATACAGCCCATCCACAACGCTACCCGTTGATGTTCCCCCCGAGTAGAGGGTATAAGAACCACCCGTCACCAGATCCGGTGAACTAATCACAACCGTTTGATAATCCTTGGATGGTGCAAAGGTCACGACGTTATTGCCCTCACTATCTTCCAGTTGTACCATCGTTCCCGCTTGTTGAGTCTCTGTAAAATTCATAACAACAGAGTATTGGCTTGATTCGTCAGATGGTCCTTGAGACATCCCTGAACTTCCGGCAGCCACCAAGGTTCCACCAGTCAACTCGAAGCTACCATCATAATCCAAGGTACCGTTACCGCTATTAGTAGGTCCATTCACAATTACAGTACCGCCACTCATCGTGACCGATCCATTCGCATCTAACCCATCACCTGTCGCATCAACCGTGATATATCCTCCATTGATGGTAAGTAGGTTGTTCTCGGAAGTACTGAACTCATTCTGTCCCTGACACCCATTCACAGAGGATCCATCATTACCACCCGCTACATTCACCCCGTCATCAGAGGCGACAATATGGATTTCGCCGTCAGAAATCGTAATATTCGCTCCTTCAATCCCTTCATAACTCTTCGATATATCTATGCTTCCAGCAGCTATCGATACTAAAGCATCTGCATGAATTCCATCGTCGCCAGAAGTAATTCCGATATCTCCACCATTGATAGCCACATTGCTATTCCCATGTATGGCATCATCCGCTGAATCGATCTTAAAGGTACCATTATTAACTGTCATATCTCCTCCAGCTTTCAAGCCTTTCGCACTAGTCGATTCTGTTTCTGTAGAAGTTTCTGTTGTTGTTTCTGTAGAAGGTTCTATAGTTGTTGCAGTTGGATCCACCTCACTACCGGGTTCAAACCCACCTCTACCTCCTGGGCCTTGCCCCATACTTTCCGTCTTCACTTCACCGTTCGCGTTACCGCCGCCCGTCACTAAGTTATACGTACCACCATCGATGAGTAATGCGGTCTCGGCTTGAATACCATCATTGTCTGCTTGAATATCAAATGATCCTGCGGTAATAGCAATGAATCCCTTGGTGGCATCTTCATCATTGGTTGCTTTGATTCCGTCTCCAGAAGCAGTGATGGTTATTTCCCCATCTTGAATAGCAACCATATCTTTTCCCATCATCCCGTCATCCGCAGCCTGAATCTCAATGGTTCCACCCATAATTTTCAGATCATCTTTACTTGTAATTCCATTGTTGTAGTTGGCAGTCACTGAAAGTTTACCCGTTCCATTAATTGTTAGATCTGCTTTACTGAAGATAGCCGCATTCGGTTCATCTGTCGAAGCATCCTCGTACACATACGTTTCTCCATCCGTAACAACATTCTCCGTGCCTTCTTGTAACGTCATAACTACTTTGCCTGCTTCTACGATATAGATGGGTGCGCTGTCACTATCATGAAGATTCACTCCATTCAATACCAATTGGACTGTCCCTTTATCCTGAACATTGACTACAATTTGTCCATCGTCAAGCGTTCCACTGAGGACATAAGTTCCTGCTGCTGTGATCTTCACCGATCCATCAACAGCTTCAGCTCCAGCACCACTAATCGTCGCATTATTTCCACTCAGTTCAATAGCTGTTGAATTGTCCGTACTCCACTCCTTCGTGGAATCCTCTTCGTCAAATGTTACTAGATCGGATATGTTAATACTAGCTAGCTCTAGTTCTGCACCAGAATCTGTCCCACTCTGTACCGTCGATATCGTTGCTGTATCCTCGACAGCAGTTGTTGTAGTGGATGTAGTACTGCAAGCCGACATAAGTACAGCACATAACAGCACCAACCCCACTTTGCTACCCATTAATAGATCTTTCATAAATTATCATTCCCTTCATCATTTTAATATTCAGTGGTTGGACTCATCGTTAAAGAGAGATCTAGATTGCCGTTACGACAGCGAATCGCATCGAGAAGTTCCTTTTGATTCGTAACTTGATCGATTGTAACCGCATAGACCAGTTCATATAAGCTACCGAGCTCAGTCGTGCGAATCTTTTTAAGCTCGAATTTAACATTATATTTCGTGAATACTTCTTCAAAGGCTTCCTCGTATCCCAAATTCTCTGGGATGGTTACTTTAAGTGTTTTCTGTTCAGTTTTCCTTACGCCGAAGTTCGTACGATTCAAGATAAACATGAGCACACATAGAATAATAGTGAATAATACAGCATAACCGAACGAACCAACTCCACAAGCAAGTCCAGACGCCATGGTAAACAAGACGAAGGTGATATCTTTCGGATCGCCAGGCGCACTTCTGAATCGAATGATCGAGAAAGCCCCTGCAAGGCTAAATGCTCTTGCCACATTGCTACCGATCAGAAGGATGATAATCGCCACAATCACCGGCAACAATACCATCGTCAATGTGAAACTTTGAGAATATCCACTTGGATTTGTTTTCATATAGGTGTAACTAATCAACGCACCCAAAATAATTGAGATTAAAATGGTTAAAATAGCCGTTGTAAAAGTTAATTCTGTACTCACTAACGTTGTCGAAAATAAAGAATCAAGCATATAAGGCACGCTCACTTTCTGTTTTGTTATTCTTCAGCATTTTTTTATACTCATTACCGTACTTGGAGAAGCTTGTTCGATACAGTTGGTGCTCAGAGAGCATCCTTGATAACCACATCGGAATGGTATTCTCAGCTTTCACTTCCATTAACCATTGGCCGGGTTCCAGTAGAGGTTCGCCATAATCCCCTTTCTCAAGCTTAAGATCATACCGTCTGCATCTAATATTCGTATCGAATGTGATTCTTAAATCGCGGTTATTTTTACAGAACAGCGCTTTTCTCTCATAAGATAGATACACTTTAGGTTCCAAATCATATTGCTTAAGGAAGTAGGAAATTTCATGGATGACCTGTTGGTTCATATAGTCTTTGAATACCGGCTCTACTCCAGTAGCGACAAAATCATAAGCCTCATTTAACTTCAACGACGTTCTTCTTTTATTGACCAGACCGCACACTTTTTTCTTAATTTCTAAATACACTTTCGTATCCTGATTCGGAACTCCGTAAGCTCTCAAGCGAAGTTTCTCCTTATACTTGGGCTTCGCTAGGCTGTTTCGAATTAACGAATGATGTGGCGTATCATAATACAGATTACTTATGGAATAGAACTCATGCTGCTTATTGTGATCGTCCAATTCCATATATTCTAGCAATGCGTCGTATAATTTATGGTATGCCTCACTATCGAGTAAGTATTTGTTCTCGTGCCGGTTGAATACTTCAATAGCCATATCGATTCAAATCCTTTCTAAATCTGAATCAATTTCATAATCGCTTATGCAGCTTAAATAAGGACTGTATATTGATCAGAACGACTCATTCTGTCAATATATAGTTACATCTAAATAGGTTTGCGTAATTATGAAATTGATTCATCTCATATTTCATATGTGATGTGGACTGCTTATATTTGTATCTTAATCCCCGTACCTTTAATGAATCTTAAATGCTAATCTCCATTCTCTTTCATTAAGGTTCATTAAAGGCAACCCTGATATAATGACCTAAGTAACTAATATACAAACTGCAGAGGATGGCATTCCTATGAGAATATTAATAGTAGAAGATGAACTTCACCTAGCTGAAGCTTTAACCCAGATATTAAAGAAACATCATTACTCCGTTGACGCTGTCCATGACGGGAGATCCGGACTCGATTATGCTCTGAGTGGTATATATGATCTATTGTTGCTCGACATTATGATGCCGGAAATGGATGGAATCAGTGTATTGCGGGAAATCCGTAAAGAAGGAATGTCTACTCCTGTAATCCTACTTACAGCTAAGGGGGAGATTCCTGATATGGTGACAGGGCTGGATCATGGAGCCGATGACTATATCGCCAAACCTTTTTCATCGGAAATATTGTTGGCAAGGATCAGAGCAGCATTACGACGTACGGGTGAAGTTCTTCCTGAGGATGCATTGAAGTTCGGGGATATCGAATTGAATACGGCGAACTTGAAGCTCTCCGTCCGTGAAAGGGAAATCAAAATTAACTTAAAAGAAAGTGAATTGTTGGAGCTTCTTATATTGAGGAAACAATCCATAACCTCTAAAGAGCAGATTATTGAGAAACTATGGGGATTTGATTCCGAAGTTGAACATAACAATGTGGAAGTGTACATTTCTTTTTTACGAAAAAAACTGACCTTCTTAAATTCAACAGTCCGCATTAGCACGATCAGAGGCGTAGGCTACGTATTAGAGGTGACCACCTAATGTTCAATAAGCTTAGGAATCGATTCCTCATTGTTAACCTAGTAACCATCTCGATTATGATGCTTGTCGCCTTCGCTTCCATCTATGTGATTACCTACCGAGATGTCCAAAATGATATTGATATGGATCTGCGCAGAATATCGGAATCTTATCAGAAGTCGCCAGGATATTTCGATCGACCAGGTGATAACGAGGGCATATCCCCCTTACCGTTCATGGATAATGATGATCCTATGAGCAATAACAGAAGTGCACCGATGGAACGTTCCGTATCCTTCATGTTGTTAACCGATGAAGAGTGGAATCTTATAGATACGACCTCTCAATTCACCATGGATGATGAAATCTATGAACTTGCATTAGAGGAAGCTGTATCTATGAATCAGGATTCTGGGCAGTTCAGCTTGGATGATAGTCACTGGGTCTTTCGTATGCAGCACACGAACTTAGGGAACATGATTGTATTCCTTGATATCTCCGCGCAACAGAATATTCTAACCAACTTAATCTATACATTCACTGTTGTAGGATTGGTCATGTTGATCATTCTATTCTTCATCAGCCGTTTCTTCGCTAATCGTTCGATCGCACCCGTCAAGGAAGCCTTCGATAAACAGAAGCAATTTATAGCAGATGCTTCGCATGAATTAAAGACTCCGCTAACGATTATTAATACGAATGCAGATGTTCTCTTGTCTAATAGTCAAGATACAATAGAAGAGCAAGCCAAGTGGCTGCACTATATCAAATCAGAAACGGAAAGAATGGCAAGACTGACCAACGATCTTTTATACTTAACGCAAATGGATGATTCGAGAGCACGTATGATCTTTACGGAATTCAACGTGAGCGATGCTGTTGAGAATATCATTCTTACAATGGAAGCCGTGATCTTCGAGAAGGATGTATCCCTTCACTATGACATTGAACCTCAATTGAGTGTGCAAGGTAACCTTGAGCAGATCAAACAGGTGGTCATGATTCTTGTGGACAACGCTGTGAAGTATACGAACTCCAAGGGCTCAGTCACTATCTCTCTTAAAAAACAGCTTAACGGCATTATGCTAGCGGTCACCAATACCGGTGAAGGCATTGATCCAGAACATTTAACAAGAATCTTTGATCGGTTCTACCGTACCGACACTTCTAGAGCACGGAAGCAAGGTGGTTACGGCCTGGGTCTAGCCATCGCTAAATCCATTATTGAACAGCATAAAGGGAAAATCTACGCCAAAAGCGTGGTCGGAGAGTCTACCACATTCTACGTTCACCTTTCATAAGAGAGTATCAAGAATCAAAAGCAGCCCATTCCTTATGAAGAGGATGGGCTGCTTTTCGAATACTCAGAGTTCAGGCTGGTATTCTCTTAATTTTCCTTCATAGATTAAATGTAGCCGGTCACTTTGCCGGAAATCATCAGGTGTAACGAGTGCAGGTAGCTTATTCCATAACTTAATGCCAGACCGCTCTAGTATGTCTGCGACAAATTGCGAGCAAAAGTAGGAGTTACTGAATTCGATCGGTTCTTCTAGCGCAATGCCAATTACACCGAGGATGTTATAGAGGAATTTTTGGCGGCTTCTGATAAAAATCTTCAAGACCCGCTTCATTTTCTCAACTTCCCGGTCGGTTACTTGAAGTTCATAGATGACGCATGTCGTATTCGGATATTTGCTGAACGTACCTGTCTTGATATCCTCCTTCACGAATCCACCATTCAGAGGGTTATTAGGGTGCTTTCTTCCGAAGCTATACATCTCCGAAAGTTTCCGGTCAAAGGAAATCGAGGCGTGATTATAAGGCGCTTTCGTGTAGCCTTGAATGATCTTCGTGAACAGCGTTCCTGTATTCGTTAACAAGATAAAGACCGATTGATCAGCTTTCATTTACTAAATTTCCCCTTAACAAGTTTTTACTATTGCTTCATAATAGCATATGATCCCTGTAAAGGTATTCCATCTTATTATAAGTAGGTGTTTAAATCATGAACAGTTCGCTATTCACATTGATCCTTATTTTTGCAGGCTTATCAGCCATTCAATTGATTTATTATATAATCGGCAAAGTACAGCCGGATAAAGATTATACACCTCTTGGTTCCCGAATTAAGACTTGGTGGGGCATGCTCCTCATCTTTTGCTTAGCAACCCTTTTCAATCCTATCGTTTCGCTACTTTCCCTGATGGTCCTCTCCTTTTTCGCACTGAAGGAGTATTTCTCCATGATCAGAACGAAAAAGGCCGATCGCAGACTGTTTCTGTGGGCATACTTATCTATTCCATTGCAGTTTTACTGGATTTATATCGAGTGGTACGGGATGTTCATTGTTTTTATCCCTGTCTATGTATTTCTGCTTCTACCACTCCCTCGATTGATTAATAAAGGAACGGGTGGATTTCTGCGTAGTGTTAGTTCGACCCAATGGGGGCTGATGTTAATGGTCTTCGGGCTTAGCCACCTGGCCTATTTCCAATTTGCTACGCCTCAGTATGGGGCGGAACTTGTGTTATTTCTAGTAGTGTTGACTCAACTCAATGATGTTGTACATTTTCTCGCATCGCTCTATTTCGGTAAAAGAAAAATAGTCCCCACCTCAAATCCTCATTTAACTTGGGAAGGATTCGCTTGTGCTTTTGTCGTCACTACAGGTGTTTCATATCTGATCTATCCCTATTTAACACCGCTTACTCCGACCTTCGGGTTTCTATCCGGCATGTTGATTAGCTTAAGTGGTTTCTTTGGTAGCTTGACGGTTTCCGTCCTAAAGCGAGATTTGTTAATCGGAGATAATGATAAGTTCGATGCTTTGAAAATGAGTTACTTAAGCCGGGTCGATAGCTTGACCTACACTTCACCCGTCTTTTTCCACGTCATCCGTTATTTCTTTGATTTTATGTAGGCCATGTTTCCCTTATACAACGGCAAAAGTTAAAGCGGAATTGCGTTTAATTAATCTATCCTTAATCCATCTTGAGTTGGAGGAATCCCTTTGTTTCGAATCATGATCGTAGAAGATGACGAGAAAATTAGACAAATCGTAGCCGATACGTTACGCAAATGGCAATATGAGGTCATCGAGGTATTCTCTTTCGAGCAAATATTGGACGAATTTGTAACAGCTCAGCCACACTTGGTACTGATGGACGTGAATTTACCGATGTACGATGGGTTTTACTGGTGCCAGCAGATTCGTTCCGTTTCCAAGGTTCCTATTATTTTCCTGTCCTCGCGCAATCAAAATATGGACGTCATCATGGCGATCAATATGGGCGCCGACGACTACGTGCAGAAGCCGTTCGACTTGGGTGTTCTTGTGGCCAAAGTAAGTGCACTGCTACGGCGTAATTACACCTACCAGGATGAAAGCTTACAAATCGCCCACCGGCAGCTTGTTTTTCACCTGTCCAATTCTTCCATTCAGTATGGCGAGCAGACGGCAGAGCTGACTCGGAACGAATTTATTATTTTACAAACTATGATGCGGAATATCGGGAAAATCGTTTCCCGGGACGATCTGATGCAGGTGTTGTGGAATGACGAGCAATTTATGGATGACAATACGTTGACCGTCAACGTGAACCGCCTGCGGCGCAAAGTTACTCTGCTCGGGCTCAAAGATTTCATCGTCACACGCAAAGGAATGGGGTATATTATCGAATGAAATTTTGGCGATTCATCAAGTATGAAAGACCGTACCTTTGCTTGTATGCCCTAATATTTCTACTGACGATTACCGTGTTTGCTACAGATCCACAAATCTCGTGGCATTGGCGAACATTCTTCTATGCGCTGACGCTGGCCTTACTCTGTCTGGTAGGTTTCTTACTCCATCGCTATATGAGGAACGTGCAGGCAGTCCACCGCATACACGATGAAGACATCGAGCCACTGTCTCTAGAGGCCGAGGCTTACCATGACGCTATTGAACAGCTGGAGATCCAGCAAATCCGTGCTCTGAACGAAGTGCAAGCTAAGCAAAAAGACTACTATGACTTCATCGTCTCCTGGTTTCACGAGATTAAGACGCCCATAGCCATCCTGCGATTAATGCAGCAAACGGAGGTCGATCCCAAAAGCTTGGAGGAAGAGGTAACCCGAATCGAGCACTATGTGGATCAAGCCTTGTACTACGCTAAGCTCGACAGCTTTAATCAAGACTACGAGATCGTGAACTGCAGTTTAGAGCTGCTAGCCAAAGAAGTCGTCAAAAGTCATTCGAAAACGTTCATTTCCAAAAAAATAAGCATTCAATTAGACGTACAATCCACCATAGTACAAAGCGATTCCAAATGGCTGTTGTTTATCGTCAACCAATTGCTGACGAATAGCTTGAAATATACAAATGACCATGGGCGAATAGCAATTGCAACACGTATCACACAGCATGAGAAGCTGCTCATCATACGCGATAATGGCATCGGCATCGACTCTAAGGATCTACCACGGATTTTCAATCGGGGATTTACGGGTAGCAACGGGCGCACATTTATGAAATCCACAGGTATGGGTTTATATCTGGCTCAGGAGCTGTCGAAGAAGCTGGGGCACTACATCTCCTGCAAATCCATAGTTGGAAGCTTTACTGAATTTACCATCCACTTTCCAAAGAACCATGACCCTTATCTGAGCATGCTGCAAGCAGAAACGGCAATGCCATCATTTTGAAGGGCGAATTCCGTATCTGTGGAAATATAAAAAATAGAGTATCAAGAATCAATTTCATAATTACGCAAATCGATTTAGATGCATCTGCGATTATGAAATTGATTCAAGTGAAACTTATACTTTCTTATTTTTCGAAAAAATGACAACAAAAAAGGCATTGACCACCATGGATCATTGCCTTTTTGTTGTACTTTTAGTGATATTCGCCTAATGATTTTCGTTTACGATTTTATAATAAATATTCGTAGATGAGATGTAGAACAGCACGTAAATCAAGAAGTAAACGCCCATGATGCCCCAAACCACACCAGTAAGCCCGGGGAAGTCCTGCACGGAATCGAGAATGTAATACTTGATAATGAACCAGCTATGCAATACTCCCAACACTAGTGGCGGCAAAAAGACAAACAGCAGCTGCTTGCGAATGACGCTTTTCATTTCCCGATTATCAACGCCGATTTTGCGCAGAATCGCATATTGCAGCTTTTCATCCGTCGCTTCACGCAATTGCTTAAAGTAAATGACGCTGGCAAGCGCAAAGATCGCGATCAGAGCAAGAAAACCACTGGCGAACAGCATCAGTGACGAGCTTTCGATCTGCTTGGAATACACGTCGGCGAACGAAGAATAATAAGCGCCTGGCGTCATTTTAACAATCGCGTGCACCTGCTGCGAAAGTACCTCAGCATTTTTGGCATCCTGAAGCCCATAGATTTCAAACGACTTTTGGCTTGCATGAGCCTGCAATTCCTGATACGCCTCATCTGAAATCGCGAGCACTGCTGGCTTAAGGATCATTGATTCTGCTGGATCGGTAGCCCAGCCCAGATACGCATAATCCTTTTTCTCGATGAGCTTAAATGTCCTTTCAGTATCCGTCTTAACCGTGAAACTCGGCTGTTCACCCGGCTCATACAGTTTCGGGAAGTCTGAACCTTGTGAAAGGGTTACTGCTTCATTCCCTTGCAATTCCACGTTTTGCTTATCGTCCCGATGCGAGATCAGCTCGTTGTATGTTTGCTGCGATACGAGCAGAACACCGGGGGTATAATATTCAGGATTATCCACAGCGACATGCATGTCCGTAACCCGGGAAGCCTCGATAACCTCTGCCGTTAAGTGGAAGATAATCTTGTGCCTAGAGCGTGTGATCAAATCATCGATTTGGGTGTTTGTTGCCTTATCCATTGACTGGAACGCTATATCATTAGGCAAATTCCTCCCCACCGCATCGAACTGTACCTTATAGTTAATCGTCATGAAGCACAGCAGTATCATAATCGCGGCACTAAACAACGAAATAAACGTTAAATTCAAAGTGTTACCCCTGATCTGGAAACGAAGTGAAGAGGTCCAAAGCACAGTATTACCTTCGTGGTATTTTTTGCGACGGCTTACCGACTGTAGAAGCCAACCTGCGAATTGACGAAAAAACAAGAAAGTGCCTCCGATAATCCCGATAGTCACAGCAATCATACTCCAAGTTGCATAGTCTAGCCAGAAAATCGAACCCTTCCCACTGCTGATCAAAGCGAAGGCCATTCCGAGGATAAGCAGAGAAACAATCGCCATGGAAGCGGAAGTCTTTACAGGCTTTTCTGACTTTTGCTTCGCATGAAACAGCTCCGTAAGATGTACTCGGTTTACCATAATATAGCTTTGCACGCTAATGATGATGGCAAGCAAGAGGAACAAACCAGCGGTGGAAACCATCGCTTGGGCGGGAAACGACAGCGAAATGACTTGGTCATATTGCATTAAATTCATGAGCAGCATTCCGAAAAGCTTGGACAGTAATCCTCCGAGCAGTATCCCTGTAACCAGAGAAATCGCGCTTATAAATATTGTTTCATAGAACATCATCATCGTAATTTGCCGCTCGTTCAATCCGTAGAGTAGGTACATACCGAATTCCTTTTTCCGTTGTCGCATGAAGAACGAATTGGCATACAGAATAAAGAAAATGATGAACATAAAGACGACAACGGACGCGATGGCCACACCCGTTTGGAAAATATCACGATTTTGCAACGCATCCATGATATCTTGGTTATACATTAGAGACGAGAACGTAAATTGAATGATGACACCCGTAATCATAGAGAAGAGATAGATCGTATAGAGTCGGAAATTACGCTTTACGTTCCGGATCGTTAGATCGAGCAAACTCATCGCGATTTCCCCCCTATGAGACTCTGGGTTTCTAGAATACGATCGTAGAACGCCTTTTGGGTTTGATCACCTGCGTAGATCTCATTTACAATACCCCCATCTCGCAGGAAAATGACTCTTTGGCAATAGCTCGCGGCATAGATATCATGAGTTACCAGCATAATCGTCGTACCGAAGACTTCGTTTAAGCCGACCAACTGCTCCAGTAATTGCGTTGCGGACCTTGAATCTAGCGCCCCTGTCGGCTCATCGGCGAACACAATTGCCGGCATCGTAATGATGGCCCGCGCCGATGCTGCCCGCTGTTTTTGCCCGCCTGATATTTCGTTCGGATATTTATGCAGGATATCCTCAATATTGAGCGCCTGCAGAATAGGTAGCAGTCGCCCTTCCATCTCCTCCACCTTGAATTTGCGCAATGAAAGTGGCAGTAGAATATTTTCTTTCACCGTTAACGTATCTAGCAGGTTATAGTCTTGAAAAATAAAACCCATACGTTCCTGCCGAAATTGCCGCAGCGACTTTTTCTTCATATCCAGCAGGGATTTCCCTTCCAGCCACACCTCACCGCTGGAAAATTGGTCAATCGTAGACAACACATTCATCAGTGTCGATTTCCCTGAGCCCGAAGGTCCCATAACCGCTGTAAGCTCCCCAGCTTGGATCACCAAATCGATATTCTTCAGTACTGCTGTCGTGCCATAGTTTTTAGATAAATTTTTTGTATGAATGACGGCTTGCATCGCTTTCTCCAACCCCTTCCTGTTACTCCACTATAGCCACATTCTCCATCATCAACCATAGAAGTAACATGAGACAACGTGACATTTTTGTCACTAACGGGATTCAATCCACATTTCCCTAGAGGGAAATCCGGTAGGTATCTTATCTACTAAACTTGAACAATAGATTGATTTTTGGATTTTGTGATATGATCGCCCACACTGTGCTATTCTTGATAGTACTCATAAGTACACAGGACGGGAGGAGACAAGCAGACATGAAATCCAAACGAGCGATGATCGACCGAAGGAACGCCGCGGGCCGTATGCGCCGGGAACAGAAAAAGAACCCACCAGGGCCATACTTCAAACTATTCGACGGGTATTGGAAGTTATTATTTGTGTTATTGATTCTTTCTGTATCCGTTGCTGTTAGCTACGATTGGTTTATAGAGACTAACCCAGGACCGGAAGAGACAGCCTTGATCCCATTTATTGCAGAACGAGTAGCAACCTTAATGCTTTTTATGATTATAGCTACCAGCTGTGTGGTTGGTATTCGGCTGATGATTAAACCATCAGCCAACTCTTCCAGTAGAGTTCGCCAACGACCAGACGGAAGACGGATACGAATAATGAAATTTGTATTGCTACTGTTCTTTATTCTCATTATTGCTGTGTCAGTCATGATCTGCTGGGCCCAACTGAAACTTCTGGTGGTGGCATGGAAGTTCATGCTGTGATTGGAGAGTGATATGTATTTTTCTATTCATTCAGGCTATATTTCACTTATAATCAAAACGTGAAGGAGCAATCCTTATGTGTTACTCCTTCACGCTTCAAATCATTTTATTTGATAACTCGTTTTGCACTTATATATGTTCTCTTCCAATAGGCTTTATTAATATTCGTAATTTGCACACCGTTTTTAGGCTTTGGTGAGGAATGCAGCATTTTATTATTACCAATGTAAATTCCCACATGCCCTACTGTTTTATTAGTTTTAAATCTTCCTGGTACGTAAAAGTATAGAAGATCTCCCTTTCTCAGGTTTTTTCTGCTTACAGAAACTCCAACCTTCGCTTGATTTCTTGCCGTTCTTGGCAATTGAACTCCATAAGCTCTATACAGTTGTTGGACATAAGAAGAACAGTCGAACCTTTTCGATTTAGAATATTTCGACGCACCAAATTTATATTTTACTCCCATATATTTTCTTCCTGTAGCGATTAATTTATTGGCATTCACATTCTTACGAGTAAAGACGGTTACACTTTCATTATTCGTGTAAGGAATCCATACTGCATTATCTTGGGGTGTTGTCCCCTCAATATCCGGTGCATTTCCTTCAAAGTCATCATTGCCACCCGCAGGATCCTCAGCGTCATCACTGAAATCTAAATCATGATTGGCATCGTTGATATCTTTATTTGCATCAGTATAACTAGGATAAATAATCAGTTGTTGATCATTAACATCGTAGTTCATGTATTCTTGGAACAGCTGAATGTCTTCTAATGAAATAAGTAGTTTATCGTTTACCATGATCGGTTCACGGGTTAATAATACATCTTCTTCTGCTTTTTCCGCATTTTTTGAATTCACTTTCATTTTGTAAACAACATCAATCTCACCAATACTATAGGTTTGTGTCCCCTCGTCCCATTCAGAATTCAATTCAAGCACGTTCACTAATTCACCCAAAGGAACATAAGAATTCTTATTGTGACTTATGATTTGTATTGCTGCTGTTTCTGAGCCACTGTTGATTGTGTCTGCCTCAGAAGTTGATTGTTGTACATTTAATTTCTGCACATTTTGATTATTCTGTGCATTCTGTGTTTTCTGCGTTTTCTGATTGTTCTGCTCCTGTGCAGCTTGTCCTCCATTATTAACACAAGCTGACGCCAACATCGAAATACACATAAGCCCTACCATTAAAGTCCGAACTCTTAATCCCCTCATATTGTTACTCTCCTTTGTATACAGTTCTCATCTTGTAGATTCCACAATATAGAGTTAGAAAGATGAGGTCGAAATATACTTTGGAAATTAATGTGCAAAAAAAAGCCATCTACTGTAGAGTTATATACCCTATAGCAGATGGAATACCAATAAATTCTATATCATGTTCCACAAAAAGTTCGATAAGAACAAGCGGACTCCTCAGGTAGTGTAGCATAAGCAACCTGTTCTGGTGAGTGAGCATAGGGATTAGCAAGAGCCTCAAGTAACTGCTCCATTACACTGTAATCTCCACTTTTTACAGCGGCTTCTAACGCTTCTTCTACCCGATGATTCCTTGGAATAATCGCAGGATTACTATTTCGCATCAATTGATGTACCGTATCTTTTGATTCATGCTGTCTGTCTAATCTCTCCTGCCATAACTTATACCATGAAGTGAATTCTGGGGTGCCTGACAGAACCGTATCCTCCACCTTATTAAAAGTTAATGCAAGGAAGGTATTGGTATAATCCGCAGAATACTTATGCATTATACTAAGAAGATCTTTGATAAGAGACTCATCTTGTTCTTCTACGTTATACATGCCAAGCTTCGCTCTCATCCCCGCCATCCATGTTTCATAATACAGCCTAGCGTATTCTTCTAAAGCACCCTGAGCTAGATCGACTGCTTCTGGTTGATTCTCATGGAGCAATGGCACTAGAGCATCCGCAAACCGTGCAAGATTCCAACCACCAATATACGGCTGATTTCCATAGGCATAGCGACCTTCCCGATCAATGGAACTAAATACCGTTGCAGGATCATATGAATCCATAAATGCACAAGGACCATAATCTATCGTTTCTCCACTAATAGCCATATTATCGGTATTCATGACTCCATGAATAAAGCCAACGAGTTGCCATTTAGCAATCAGCATAGCTTGACGCTTAATGACTTCATGAAGTAGAGAAAGATAACGATTCTCCACCTCTATAAGTTCTGGAAAATGTCGTTGTATTGTATAGTCTGCCAAAGCCTGAATATCCTCTTCACTGCCCCATTGTGAGACATATTCAAAAGTACCTACCCGCAAATGACTGGCAGCCACACGAGTAAGAACAGCACCTTCTAATTTAGTCTCACGAAATACCAACTCACCCGTTGTCACGACCGCGAGGCTACGAGTAGTCGGAATACCCAGTGCATACATGGCTTCACTAATGATGTATTCACGCAACATCGGTCCAAGTGTTGCTCGGCCATCACCTCGGCGGGAATATGGCGTTGGACCTGAACCTTTAAGCTGTACATCAAACCGCTCACCTTGAGGAGTGATTTGCTCACCTAACAGTACAGCTCGACCATCACCTAACATGGTGAAATGCGCGAATTGATGACCTGCATAAGCCTGAGCAAGAGGTGTGGCCCCAGCGGGAATCCGATTGCCAGCCAACTCTGCTACGCCTTCTTCACTTTGCAGCGCTTTAGCGTTCAATCCCATGGATGTTGCCAACTGCTCGTTGAATATGACTAGATTAGGTGATTTCACAGGCGTTGGATTAGCACTACTAAAGAACAATTGTGGCAGGCGAGCATAACTATTATCGATATTCCATCCTATTTCTAATATTTCATCTCTGTTTGTCATCGTGTATCCTTTCTTTTATTGTTTAAATTCAAAATAATTACTATCTGTAGGGTACACTTTCATTCACTAATTATACTCCTACTACACAAAAAGGTGGAAATAAATAACTACTCCAATTCAGCTATAATCATAGACCCGTAAAATAGTTATTGATATAATTTTACAAGTGATCTGTTGATTGAGGTACTTACACTATTGAGAAATGATTATGAAGGAGATCCAGCTATGTATGAGTTGACGCATCATCAGGCCCAAAATATTGTTGATAGAATGATGAAGGATATTCCCTATAATATTAATATTATGGATCACACAGGTATTATTATTGGCAGTGGAAATAATACGAGGATCGGTACGCTACATCATGGTGCGGTGAAAGCAATCAAACAAAGAAAAACTGTAGAGATTAACAATGATGAGGAGTTCGTGAAGAAGGGTATTAACTTACCCATCGAATTGAATGGCATTATTGTCGGAGTGGTCGGAATCAGCGGCGAAGTAAGAGAAACGAGGCCCTTCGGAAACCTTGTAAAGTCAGCTGTTATTTTATTAATTGATCATAGTATCGCATTGGAAAAAGAGAACTTAAAAAACAACTTGAAACAAGAGTTTTTTAACTTAATTATAAATTCGGACACCATCTATACAAGTGAATTAATAAATCAGGCATTAACCTATGGTATTCAGCTAACTAAGCCATCTCAAGTCATTTATGTGGAATCTCCTAATGAGATTACTCAGGAACTCACAAATAGCTTATCTTCTTTTAAAATATCCAAATATTCGCTATGTATAATCATTCAGGAAACGGATAAGATTGAAGCGACCCTGCAACAAACCATTGGAAATCAGTATCCGGATGCCTTCATCTCCATCAGTAATATGAATGACACAATTTCTAACGGACTTTTACAGGCCAAATCAGCTATGCGTGTACTGAAGGGTGTTTATTCCAACGAAAAAACGATCTACTATGCGAAATGTGAGTTCATCGTGGATATGGCAAATCTACTAAAAAATGATACTAGATTAGAACGGCTAGCTCTCTTACTTGAAAAAAATGAGGAATTGATAAAAACACTTCAACTTTACCTTAACTGTAATCTCAATGCTAATGATACCGCGAACAAACTAATGATCCACAGGAATACTTTAAACTACAGGTTAAACAAAATTCATAACATTACAGGCAAAGATCCCAAAGATATATTAGAGCTCACAGAACTCATTTTTATGCTGATTAATCGAATAAAATAAGAGGACATCCACATTAGACTAATGGGACGCCCTCTTGATGATTATTTTAACAATCTAGCAATACTTTCAGATGTACGGGCAACATTCTCCTTACCTTGCGCCAGGAGGGTATTAATATCTGCTGCTCCGGGAACAATTCCAAATATCGCATCAAATCCTTCATCGTACAAGCTTTCAATATCTTTGCCCACATAACCTGCCAAGGCGATCACTTTCATATTACTGTTAACACTTTTAGCTGCCTGGGCAACTCCGAAAGGTGCTTTACCGAATTTCGTCTGAAAATCGATACCCCCTTCTCCTGTAAAGCAGTAATCTACATTTTGCAGTTTTTCTTTCAATCCCGTATATTCGATTACAATTTCAATTCCCTTTTTCATTGTAGAGTTGGTAAAAGCGATTAGTCCGCCGCCAAGGCCGCCTGCACCACCTGCACCAGGTACATCCACAATGTCGATTCCAAGCTGTTGATTTATAACATTGCTGTAGTGTCTTAGATTTTCATCCAACAATGTAACCATCTCAGGAGTGGCTCCCTTTTGCGGACCAAAAACAACGGATGCGCCTCGTTCTCCACACAATGGATTGGTTACATCTGAAGCTACCAAGATATTAAGACTTTTTAATTGCGGAAGTACTTCCGTAGAATCGATCTTAACCAACTCATGTAGATTTCCTCCGCCAAGTTGTAACTCATTCCCTTGTTTATCCAGGAATTTATACCCCAGCGCTTTAGCCATCCCTGCACCTCCATCATTCGTTGCGCTTCCGCCAATACCTAGAATGATGTCAGTAATGCCTCTATCAATACAATCCTTAATTAATTCACCCGTTCCTAAGGTCGTCGTAATTAAAGGGTTTTTGGTTTCCTTCGTAACATGATGAATTCCACTGGCTGATGCCATTTCAATCACACCTGTTTTGCCATCTCCCAGAATACCGTAGGTGGCTAGAACCGGTGTGCCAAGTGGCCCGGTCACCTCTTTTTGTATCAAGGTACCACCTGTTGCATCTATCAATGACTGGACGGTGCCTTCACCACCATCAGCCATAGGGACATGAATACACTCCGCGTCTGGTATCGCTCTTTTAATACCCATTTCCATAGCTTCGCATACTTGTTTTGCCGTCATGCTTTCTTTAAACGAATCAGGAGCTAGCATAAATATTTTACTCATAAATGATTCCCCATTCCTTTTATAAGATAAATCCGAAAAGAACTACTGCGACTATAGCCATCGTTATGCCGACCATACTTTCAAACAGGACAACCTTCATTCGATCCTTCATGCTCATGCCCATCGCATTACGTGTCACGTGGAAGTAAGTTCCATGTGGTAAATGGTCAATTACCGTAGCACCGGTATGGGTCATAACTGCAGCTGATAGTGGGGCAACCCCTGTATTTAATATTGCAGTTGAGAATGAGCCCGTAGCCAAGATCGCACCTGTTGAAGTGGATGCTGTCGCTCCTGCCATCAATATGCCAGCTATAGGTGCAAGAAAGACTCCGGAAATGCCTGTTGCTTCTACAAGAGCAACAACTTCTGCTGGGAGGGTTGACGCTGTAATCAGTCCGCCAATGGCACCTGCACCAATAATAATCAAAATTGTTGGTGTCATTCGATTTAAACCGGCTGTACAATAATTCACTATTTCCTTTGTCTTACCTAATGCCAAGGAGCCAACTATGCCGGCAAATGGCAGAATAAACAAAGAGTCAATTTTAAGATTTGCGAGGAAATCAACGCCTAGCATCGAACCAACCGGGCTAATCATCAAAAGAACAATAGCGATTACCGGAGCTACTAGAGCTTTAGATAAAGGTGGGAGATTCGTGATACTGCTCTTTTCCAACTCTGCGGCTTCAAGATCCGTTACTTTAGTGCCTTTATACTTAATTAATGATGCAATGATAACCGCAACTGCTAATCCGAAAAGAGCAGGAACCATTCCGCCAATCATCACTTGGTTAACATCGAGTTGAAATCCGCCTGCAGCTGCAATGGTATTCGGGTTGGGAGAAATGATGTTACCCGCTTTCCCACCACCAGATAAAGCCACCAGCAAGGCAATCTTGGAATATCCCATTTTGTGGCCTACGGACAACGCGATTGGTGCAACAATCAATACGGCTACTGGAATAAATACCCCTACCGCTGTGATAACCATAGTAGCCAATGCAAGCGACAGCATGGCTTTCGTTCCACCGAGTTTATCAACAATAAATTTCGCGATGGTTCCCGCTGATCCAGATTCCATCATCACACCAGCAAATACACCGGCAGCGATAATCCGTATAACGGTACCTTGAACACTTTGTGTTCCGGAAATTAGGATGCTAATTACCTCTGAGAAATTAGCCCCTCCAATAAATCCACCGACAATTGCTCCTAGAATCAATGCATACGTTGGTGCCAGTTTAAACAAAATTAATGCGATAGCTAAAGCTAGTCCAGCTAAAGCGCCGATCCAGCTAATTTCTATTGCTGCCATTTCAAACCCTCCTAAGGTTGATCATGATGTTTTGTTATTTTTACAACTCCCATTTATCTTGAATACGTTTTCATTATATTTGCATTATGGCCTTTTAACAATTGATAATTCAATGAATATTATTGTGCATATGCACTAAATAAGACTGGATTTCTAACACAAGTATATTGCTAAAATGATTGACATAATACGTTCAATAGCATACAAACAAATGTAAAAAATACAGCCCCAATTTGACAAGGGGCTGCATTTTTTTGTAGCAAATATGATATCTTAAGCATTACCTTCTTTTGCGAAGGTAACACTTTTTATTGTGGGATCCCAAGCGATTTTGTAATCTAGGGCTGCTCCAATAATTTTCAGTGGTACATACGGTTTACCCAGTTCCTTCGAAGTCGTCAACTCTTCTCCATTTATATGAATAACAATTAAATCCCTAATTGCAATTCATCTGTATACATTATCTGCCCATATGCACCTACGAATATATATTTCCCATATGCTTCAATGCCATCTAACATCATTTCATTACCGAAAATTTCTTGGCCTGAATACTTGTCTGGAATAGCAACCTCCTTCCACTGAAGGCCATCTTTTGATGTGTAATAAGCATTATAGGTTGTATAATCTCCATTCACCTCTTGTAGCGAATCATTGAAAGCAAAGAAGTATCCATCAAAAGACTTAACAAATTCGAATCTATCGTTATCGTCTAGATTCACATTAGCTTTGCTCCACTGCTTACCATCCTTCGATATCCACATTATCGATGAATTATACGGATAGTATGCAATATAACGTTCTCCGTTCCAGCCTAGCTCTGCTACGATTACATCTAGCTTTGCTAGCATAGACCAGTCTCTTCCATTCTTCGTCTGCATAATTTTGGTATACTGATTACCGTTGTTATATACCTGGAATGTAGCAATCACTCGTTCTCCATCCCACACCATTGAGGTAAGCCAATTATCGCTTACGCTATTTACTTTAGTCCAGGAAAGTCCGTCCTTAGAAGTATATACTCCATTCACTTGATCAGATGCAACAAAAAACTTCCCTGTCCATAATATATCTCTTAAGCTCCCATATTCGCTGCTGAAGCTAACTTTAGCCTTTTTCCAGCTGATTCCGTTAGAGGATACGTAGACTCCACCGTTACCAACGGCTACAAATTTGTTGGCACCCCATGCAACATCAAACAGATTAGTTCTACCTATACGTTCATCAGATGTGAAAGGATTAGCACTATGCCAATTCACTCCATTGTCTGTGTATACAATGCTTGCTTGCAGACCCACAGCTACTGTTCTTTTACCATTCGTAGCAATCCCACCGAAGTCGCCACCCATAGATGTACCCGCTAACTTATAACTCCAGTTAATCCCATCTTTCGTATAGATGGCGTAAGTACCATCAGCGATTTGGCTTTGCAACTTATTCGAACCTATCCCTGCAAATCCGCCATCAACAGGGTACATAGCATAGATATTCACTTGTAGATTGGAAGGATCATACTTCTTCCAAGTCACCCCATCGGTAGAGGTGTAAGACCAATTTTTATTGCTTTCATCAGTTCCAACAGTAATATAGACTTTCCCATTTGTTACAATGGAGCTCAAACGGACATTAGCTGGTGATTTACTTTGTTTCGTCCAACTTACCCCATCCTTCGAAGTATAAATTCCGTTACCAACTCCTAAGTAATGATCCTTAACCCATACCATATCGTTGATACTGGCTTTAGAGTCAAGGGCCTTGCCTGTCCATTTCAAACCGTCCTTTGAAGTGTAAACCTTCTTTTCTTCATAGCCATAAATAAAGTATGTATCGTTCACATATTGAATCGGATGCGAGCCATACTGAACCTCAAGTGTAAGGGTTTGAGTCCAATTCTCCCCGTCGCTGGATGTGAACACATGTTCTCGACCTACAGCAACAAATTTATTATTGCCCCAGACAAGATAATGGATCGCTTCACCCAGGTCAAAATTGACCCTTTTCCACTGTAGCCCATCGGTGGAAATAAAAGCCTCCGATGTTGCATGATTGGCTGCATTTTCATACTCCGTGTTTGCACCAAACATAACATATTTTGTTCCATCCCAAGCGATGGTTGTCAGTTGATAATTACCGAACTTCGACAATGCCTTCCAATTCCGTCCGTCCGTTGACCTCATTACACTTCCGTAAGGGCCTACCGCGATATATTCCCCATTCCCTTTTGCATAAGCGTAAGGCGGATTGGAACTATAGGATGAATCTAGCGTCCATCCTTCACCGATAGAGGTGGGTGACTCCTTCAATGTGATTGAGTCAATGCTTTCATAAGAAGATGCCGCAGATACTTCTGATTGCACGGTTAGAACAGTGCATACTAACGTAAAACAAATAATAATTGCTATTGCCTTTTTGAGCTTCATGATGTCCTCCTAGTTGTTTTCTTATGATGTCTTATTTCTATCCTAGTATATCTCACTAGTGTAACAATCTGAAGTAAGGCTTTTATTATATTGGCATAAGATATTACCCATATAATAGGAAATACAAAAAAGCCTAACCGAGACAACCGGGCTCCCTTGAAGGGTTGCGCTTGTCTTTAGTTAGACTGTTCGCAGAATATGAGATAGCTGATTTCGCTGTCTTAGAATTCTTATGGTTGCTCCTTGTTCACTAATTGCTCTTGGGCAAGACGGATCATTTCCCGAACCATGGTCCCTCCAATTTTACCGCCGATATGACCCACCGATTCAGTAGTCAGACCTCCATTGTCACCTTGCTTTAGTGGTACGCCAAGTTCATTAGCTACTTCATATTTCACATCGTCAGGTCGATTCGGATCAACGGCATATCCTTCGCGCTTCATTACATCTGCTTTGAAAGCTTGCATTCCCTCTTCCACGCCTGGCACAACATATCTTCTCTTTCTTCTTGCCATTCTGATGCACTCCCTTGATGTTTTTTTTCATAACATGCCCAGAGGTACAAATATTCATCCCACTGCCTACTGTTAGGTCCACTAATTACCATTTTAATAGATACTATCTACAAATTTCTTCGCAGCACGTGATAACGGAACACTTTTTAAATAACATATCCCAATACTTCTTGGGGGAATGTTCTCTTCTAGCATTACCTCGTATAAATCTCCTCTTTCTAAATAATCTTTCGAGAATTCTTTTATGACACACGAAATACCTAAGTTTATTCTAGTAAATTCTAATAGTAGATCATGTGATCCAAGTTCAAACATAGGTGAAACATGTAAACCTCTCTTTTTCAAGAAATTCTCCACAACCATTCGTGAATTTGATTTCTTTTCTAGGAATATTAGTGGCATTTTCATTAGAGATTCTAAACTGATTGGTTTTGATGTTATTGTTTTGTATTTTTCTCCACAGACAAAGATATCTTGAATTTCCTTACAGGGTATGACTTCAAGATATTCATCATTGAATGGTAAATTACATATCCCAACATCCGCTTTCCCGGATTTAATAAAAGCACAGATTTCTGTTGTTGTTCCATTTAGTATATTTAATTTAATTCCAGGGTACTTGAGATGAAACTCTTCCAGATAGGGTAATAAAAAATAGCGAGAGATTGTATCGCCAACTCCGATACGCAATTGTCCTGTCTTTAATCCTTTTACTTCTATTAGTTTATCTTCCGCAACATTGATGATCCCTAAGGCAGAGTTAACATGCTCATTTAACAATTCCCCTTCATTTGTTAATACAATTCCCTTTGGCGTTCGATAAAAAAGCTGAATTTCTAATTCTTTCTCCAACTTCGAGATCGCTTGACTAACAGCTGATTGTGTCATATATAATTCCTGTGCAGCTTTAGAAAAACTTTTATTCTGACTAACGATGTTAAATATCCGGTATACATCCAATTTCGCAATCACATAAGCTCTCCTTATATTAGATATTATAAATATTAATTTTACTTATATCACTTTAGAGGGGTATAGTAAACTTATAGTGTTTAATTTCTAGTTCATACTTGTATATAGATAGGAGCGATTATATTGGAAAGAGTAGTTGGAACAGTAGTTCGTGGTCTTCGAGGTCCAATCATTCACAAAGGGGATAACATCGAAGAAATTGTTGTTAATACTGTATTAAATGCAGCCAAGAATGAAGGTTATACGATCGAGGATCGTGACGTTGTCACCGTAACAGAATCAATTGTAGCTCGCGCACAAGGAAACTATGCGACAATTGACGATATTGCATCAGATGTAAAGGCAAAATTCGGTGATGAAACAGTTGGTGTTATTTTCCCAATTCTAAGTCGTAACCGATTTGCAAATTGCTTACGTGGTATTGCCAAAGGGGCAAAGAGTGTAGTCCTAATGTTAAGTTATCCTTCTGACGAAGTTGGTAACCACCTTGTAGACATCGATGAACTGGATGCTAAAGGTATAAATCCATGGACCGATGTTTTATCTGAAGCTGAATTCCGTGAGCATTTCGGTTATATCAAACATCCATTCACAGGTGTTGACTATATCGGATATTATAAGGAATTAATCGAAGCTGAAGGTGTAACTTGCCAGGTTGTCTTCTCTAACCATCCTAAAACAATTTTAGACTATACAAAAAATGTATTAACTTGTGATATTCACTCTCGCTTCCGTACAAAACGGATCCTAAAAAATAATGGTGCAGAAAAAGTATACGGACTCGATGATATCCTTACAGAGTCAATTAACGGTAGTGGCTTTAACGAAGCTTATGGGCTACTTGGATCCAATAAAGCAACGGAAGATAGCATAAAATTATTTCCAAACAACTGCCAACCCGTAGTTGACGGTATTCAAGCAAAACTTAAAGAAGTTACTGGAAAAACAGTTGAAGTCATGATTTATGGCGATGGCGCATTCAAAGATCCAGTAGGTAAAATTTGGGAGCTTGCGGATCCTGTTGTATCACCCGCTTACACTCAAGGTCTTGACGGTACACCTAATGAAGTGAAATTGAAATATTTAGCAGATAACAACTTCTCTCATCTTGATGGAGAAGAGTTGAAACAAGCCATTTCTCAATATATTCAGAATAAAAGTGATGACCTAGTTGGTGCAATGGAAGCGCAGGGTACTACCCCTCGTAGACTAACGGACCTCATTGGCTCATTATCAGATTTAACTTCTGGAAGTGGGGACAAAGGAACACCAATTGTCTATATCCAAGGTTACTTCGATAACTATACGAAATAAAAATTTATCAAGTGAAACTTATAAGTTCTTATAATTCCAAAAAGAGATGTCTCCTAAATCAAGGTGACATCCCTTTTTAATTACATCTTTTAAAAATCGACACCATGAATTCCATTGAGGCAAAAAATTTTACAGATAAAATTAAATATATTTATTTTTCAATTGATCACTGCCAATGCCACCCATTACCATTAAAATTAGTGGTAAAAAATTGGTGACTACTTTCGGTAAACCTTCTAGTATAAGAATATTTGTACCAACAAAGTGATTTAAAGCGATAATGATTATTTTTGAAACTAATAAAAATGTACCTAATAAAAACACACTATCAAACAAAACCTTCCACTTTGGATATGCTAATTGCTTACCATCTTGAATTACTTTCTCTTTCAACTCTTCATCACTCCTTAGTAGTTCATCTATAGTAATACCAAATAAATCACTCAAATCGATGATTACCTCAATATTGGGATAGTTTTTGCCTGTCTCCCATTTGGAAACTGACTGGCGACTAACATGAATCTTTTCAGCAAGCTCTGTTTGTGACCAGCCATTTTTTTCTCTTTCTCTTTTTAAACGTTCACTAAAAATCATATCTCTCAACGCCTCTCCATATAATTTCATTATTAAAGAAGTATGTAGTTAAAGTAAAGCTAGTTCTAAGTGCATCAGGGTGCAACCTCTAGTTGCACCTAAAAATTCCCCACATATATTTGATAATTTCCACTAAAACCAGCCCTGTCCTTTCTTGCTCATCTCTTTGTCTGGCCCGCTCAATTTTTCAAAAAAAAAAGAATCTTCAATCTATAGATAGATCAAAGATTCTACGTTTTATTGTTTTCATTTAGTATTTTTTCTATATCCAAAGAATTAACTATAAACCAATTCTTTTGCACTTAGCATAAGCGACTCTGCTATTAAAGTTTGAATTTCATGCAGAAGCTCTGGATTCTCCAAAAGTGACAAGCCATAAGAAGGAATCATTTCTTTTATTTTCGGTTCCCATTCTTTTATATGTTCTGGGAAGCATCTTTCAAGTACCTCAAGCATAACGTGAACAGCAGTAGAAGCACCTGGAGAAGCACCAAGTAATGCTGCAATCGAGCCATCATCAGCACAAATAACTTCCGTACCAAATTGAAGTGTACCTTTACCACCAGCTTCAGTATCTTTGATAACCTGCACACGTTGGCCCGCTACTACTAAGTCCCAATCCTCGCCTTTGGCGCTCGGGATGAACTCTCGTAACTCTTCTAGGCGCTTCTCTTTCGATAACATCACTTGCTCGATCAAGTATTTGGTCAGAGACAAGTTTTTGGCGCCTCCTGCGAGCATCGTTACAACATTACTCGGGTTTATAGAAGTAATCAAATCAAACATAGAACCAGATTTCAGAAACTTTGGTGAGAAGCCGGCAAACGGTCCAAATAGCAACGATTTTTTATTATCAATAAATCTAGTATCAAGATGCGGAACAGACATTGGAGGTGCTCCCACCTTAGCTTTGCCATATACTTTTGCATGATGCTGTTCTACAACATTTGGATTATTGCACACCATAAATATTCCGCTTACCGGGAATCCACCAATATGTTTCCCTTCAGGGATACCGGATTTTTGCAGTAAATGAAGGCTTCCTCCCCCACCTCCGATAAAGACGAATTTAGCAGTGTGGCGTTCGACGGCACCGCTGGCGTTTCTTATTTTCAATTCCCACGAACTATCACTATTACGTTTCATATTATCAACTTTATGGTTGTAATGAATATCAACATTGTTATTCTTTAAGTGGTCAAACAACAATCGCGTTAAAGCGCCAAAGTTAACATCCGTACCAGAGTTAATTTTTGTTGCCGCTATAGGCTCATTCGATAGACGATCTCGTATAATAAGCGGGATCCATTCCATCAGTTTCCCAGGATCATCGGAAAATTCCATCCCTTGAAACAGAGGATTATTTGACATCGCTTCAAAACGTTTCTTTAAAAAAGTTACATTTTGTTCCCCTAGTACCATACTCATATGAGGTAATAGCATAATAAAGTCCTGTGGATTACTAATCAGTTTGCTGTTTACAAGATAAGACCAAAACTGCATGGATAGCTGAAACTGTTCATTAATATGGATAGCTTTGCTAATATCTATAGATCCGTCTGGCTTTTCGACAGTGTAGTTAAGCTCGCACAATGCCGCATGTCCTGTTCCTGCATTATTCCATTCGTTGGTGCTTTCCTCACCTGCATTTTCAAGTTTCTCGAATACTTTAATTTCCCATTCTGGTACTAATTCTTTCAGAAATGTCCCTAAAGTCGCACTCATGATTCCTGCACCAATTAAGATAACGTCTGATTTAGTCTCTCTATTGTTCATTATAACCATCCTCTCACCCTGAAGTTTACAGAAGGGATGTAAGCGCTCCCGATTAGCCATCGCACCAAGCCAAGGCACGTTCTGTAACACACCTTTTCTATCTCAATTATAACCATATTATGGTGCGTTACAATTACTTATAGATTAAAATATATACTATTATCTGATAATTTTAAATCCGGTAATTAGTGGGGCTCCATCCATCAGTTCCTGGAAACACAAAAAAACAAGACTTAATCTAGATTTTTGCTAGAATTAAGTCTTGAAATTGCCGAAAAAATGAAAATAGCAGAACCCCAAAAGCGGGATCTACTATTTTCATTGTCATCTTTTACTTCGCTCTACCAAATTGACTCCTACACCCATGCACACAACACCAATCAATAGCATGATGGAACAAGACAAAGCAATGTCACTCCAACCTGCATTATACAGAGTAACATCCAACATCGCATCCACTGCGTGAGACAATGGGAAAATGTCTCCAATAAACACAAGGATAGGGTTGCTGATTGAACCTGGCGCCATATATACTCCACTGATGACCGGAATAATCGGAACAATAGAAGAAAATATCATATTAAACTTTTCCGGTGTTTTGGCGATTCCAGTAAATAACATTGCCAAACTAACCATACTTAATGTATACACAGCAGCTATGGTTAGTATCATCTGGAAATTACCTAAGTCGTAGTCCATTACATACTCAAAGATGAGAAAAACAATCAGCATTTGAAAGAAACCAACACAAAAACTATAAAACAAATGTCCTACATACATAGCTGTCTTACTTACTGGTGAGAGGATCAATCGGTTCCATACACCATTCACCTTATCCGCAGTGATCCCATTCACTTTAAATCCAATAGTAAACATCACGATAAATAGAGTAAATCCAAATAGGAGTTGGATTCCCATATTATGATTCGGAATTTCTCCCCCATTAAGTGATTGTGTTTGAACCTTTAATGGTGGATTTTCCAAATAAATTTCTACTTCATTTCTTAATTTAGCCGTATTCTCTGTACCTGCCGCCGCTGCAAGCTGTGCTTCTTGAGCAAATACTTTATGAACTTGTTGCTCGACAAGTTGTATGTTAACCATATTAGATGATGTAATTAAGCGATAATCCTTTTCCAACAAGAGAATTGCCACATCGCTTCTTCCTTCTGCAACTTCCTCACGCGCTTTCCCTTCTTCTGTAATCACAAATTTAATTGCATCACTATCATTTAATAAATCCACCCATTTTTCTTCAATTTCCTCAGCGCTGGGTCCGGAACTAAAAATTGCAACAGAGGTCTGTGTATATTGCGATGTATCACCAAATATAACCGTCGCCAGAATACTTAGCCCAATAAATAATATAATGGTGAACGGTTTCCGCTTATCCTTCAGCCATTGTGCCATAAAAACTGGGAGCATTAGATCCTCCCCCTTCTAGGAAAGAATGAAATACCCATTACAATAAAGACAATGAAATATCCGATAAGGATGCTGCATGGTAAAATTAAATCGAGCGGATTAGCGAACTGAATCCATTCAATCAGTGCTGTCTGTGTTAGTCCATTCGGTATCCATTCTCCAATATTCTGAATCAACTCCGGAAATCCCTGAATCGGAAAGAAGCTGCCGCCAAGGACACCCAACACCATAATAATCAGTGTAAATAGTCCACTTGCTGCATTTAAATCATTTAGGTTTAAGGTGATTGTTGTAAATATCGCAGAGAGCCCGGCAACGGTTAAGGCAAACGCAGTGATCATTAGAATTAATCCAAGCCAAAATACTGCTGATTTCCCAGGAAACACATCTAGCAACAATTGAGTAAGTGTAAATGTAATCATCATCTGTACCCAGGTCAGCCAAAAGGTGGAAAGTGTTTTTCCCATTAAATAATGTAAAGGATGGCTATTCGTCAATATAATCCGATTAAACACGCGTTCTCGCTTCTCTGTGACTGTTTTCATCGCCACCGTCTGTGCCATAAACAATGCGAAAAGTGTACTAATAGCTATTGTAAAATATTGTGAAGGACTATATGTCTCAACCCCTTCTACGACTTCTCTTCCCCCTTGCGGCAATTCTGGTTCTGTTCTTCCAACCCCAGCTGTTTGACCTAGTGCAAACTGCAAATTAAGGGTGTTGATGAAATTATCAATGATATCTTGAAGTGCAGTAACCTCCAATGATTGCTCCTCTGCTTGAATCGTTAATGTACTTCCCGCTTCCTCACCTAGCACCTGCGAAGATAGCCTCTCATACGTGAAATCTTCAGGAACCCTAATGATGGCATCCAACTCACCATTCTCCAATAATTCCGTTGCTTCCACTTCACTTAATTCCTGTGCGTTAACCCATTGCTTCAATTCCGGATCACTAAACAAATCGTGGACAAGACTATGTTCCAACCCGATAGACTCATCATTTTCCTGCACAATGGCCACGTCTATATTTATAGAAGCTCCATCTTTATTGAATAGACCAGAAAAGGCAAAGTTTAATACAACAATAAGTACAATCGGTAATAACAACGCCATTAGAATCTCTTTACGATCTCTCCAGAACACCAATACGTCTTTTTTGAAAAAAGAACCCATTCCCATTCCTCCTAATCTCTCAACGTTTTTCCAGTCAAATGTAGAAATACATCTTCAAGACTAGGTACTTCCATTTGGAAGTGAGTAATCTGGCTGCCTATTTTTTCTGAGGCATGGACTAAGTCACCTAAGAGGTTACTTCCCTTTTTAGATATGATTCGAATACCATCACTAGCCTCATCAACTCGACGTACACATTCCATTGATTTTATAGTTTCTATTAATGAATCACTTGTTTTGCTAAGCTGCACATGTATGGTATCTTCACTAGATAAAATACTTAGTAGCTCAGATTTACTGCCAGATGCTATCACCTTGCCATGGTCCATGATGTAGACACGATTACATAGTTGCTCTACTTCCTCCATATAGTGGCTTGTATAAAGAATAGTTGTTCCGTATTCCTTATTTAAGTTGCGAACGGTTTCTAGAATATGATTTCTTGATTGTGGATCAATGCCGACAGTTGGTTCATCAAGAATGAGGATCTTGGGTTGATGCAATAATGCTGCTGCAATGTTCACTCTTCTCTTCATGCCGCCGGAAAATGTTTTAACAAGCTCCTTCTGCCGATCTCTCAATCCCACCATTTCAAGCACTTCTTGGATTTGTTTCTCTAATACCTGCTTTTTAACCTTGTAAATTTTCCCGAAAAACGCCAGATTTTCATATGCCGAAAGCTCCTCATATAAGGCAATTTCCTGTGGAACAACACCCAGAACCTTTCTGATTTCAGATGGATCTTGTATGATGCTTTTCCCATTAAGCTTCACATCACCTGATGTTGGTTTTAGCAAAGACGAGATCATGGAAATAGTCGTTGATTTCCCAGCTCCATTGGGCCCAAGCAATCCAACAGACTCACCCTCGTCTAAATAGAAATCAATCTCATCAACCACTCTTTTTTCCTTATATACTTTACTCAATTTTATCGTTTCGAGCATGATTTCACCTTCCTTCATTTGAATATTTATCTGTTGTTAATGTACAAAAAAAGGAACAGCGTTGCCACTGTCCTCAGTCACGAAGTTCGGTTTTATCCATTACTTCAATCATTTCTTTATACCTTTATACTAGATCATGACGAATCGCATAGATTGCCAACTGTGTCCGATCCCTTAAATCTAATTTATTCAAAATTTGACTCGTGTTATTTTTTACGGTTCCAACCGATATGGCTAATCTTTCTGCGATTTCTCCATTGCTGAGACCTTCTCCAATACATGTCAATATTTCCTTTTCCCTTGGAGTTAACGAAGGGTCAGCCTCATTCTTTTCCCCTTGTTTCATTAAGATGGGTATCACCTTCGCAGCCACATGATCCTCAATCGACAATCCTCCAGTTAAAGCGCTTCGGATGGAGCGGAGCAAGGCATCTGTATCTCCGGTTTTCAAAATGTACCCACTGACTCCTATTCTTAACGTCTCAAGTACATATTGATTATCATCAAACGTCGTTAATATGATTATTTTCATTCTCGGCCAGCGGGATTGAATGACTTTAGCAGCTTCAATTCCGTCCATGACAGGCATGCGAATATCCAAGATGACAACATCAAACGCTTGTTTTTCACAAAGAAGGATCGCTTCCTTGCCATTGTCCGCTTCCCCTGCCACCTTCATTTCCTTATCCGACTCAATCATCAGCTTTAATCCTTGCCTGACCATCACCTGGTCTTCAGCCAGTAATATCCGAATCATCCTAATCCCCCATACCCAATTCTTAAAAAGCCACTTACAATAAATTGCTCCTCTGTTTTATAAACATCCAAATTCCCGCCTAATTTCTCTAACCGCTCCCGCATAGAAGTAAGCCCAAACCCTTCCTGATATCGATTGTTATCTGTCACTGGATTACTTATTTCAAAACGGAAAATGCTTCCTCCTGGTGCTTCGAACATAATCTCTGCTTCCCTTGTATGACTATGCTTCATTATATTCGTTAAAGCCTCTTGTACAGATCGGTAGATGACGAAAGACTGTTCACCCGTCAGCGGTGCTGTAAAAGCACCATGTTTTACAGAAAAGTGAATACGCATATAATTTTCCATTTCCAATTTACGTATTAACCGCAAAATTCCTGGCAGCCCACCCGGTTCATTCGTTTTTATGGATCTCACTGCACTTCTTGTCTCTTCCAAGCTGGCGCTTGCTAGCTCCTTCAACGATTGAACTTGAGATTTGTCTTGTTCGGAAGCATGGATACGAAATACTTCCAACTGCATAAGCAAAGCAGTAAGCTTATGACCTACAGAATCATGTATTTCGTGGGCAATTAACATGCGCTCCTCTTGTCTCGTTAAGGCTTCCTCTGAAACAATACGTCTCTTCATATTTCGATATTCATTCAGAAGCGTATCATATCTAACTTCGAGATCATCTGTATGATCCTTTGTTTTTTTATAATAAACCATTGCAGTAAACAGGATGCTCATATAGATAACAATACATATTTGAATGATTGGTAACAAATCCGATCTTAAATTAGCTGTGATTAACCCTGTAGCAATGATTCCCCCCAGCACCAAGCTGTAACGTAATGACAAGCGATATAGCCCTTCTCCAATCAGCAGCGTTAATATGAGAATAATATAGGGGTTAAATCCTCTATTAACATCAGGGAAAAATGTAGCGATTGCGATAATTGCATTTATACATAGTAGTGATAGTGTCATTTTGGGTTTACGTTTGACTAACGGTAGGAAGAAGAAAATTGCAAAGTACAGTGCCGTCCCAAACAAGACTACTGCCATTTCCTCTATACTTTGGTTGAAATAAATAAGGGAAAATAGCCAAATGATGACGTTAAATAAGAGCCATAACCAGTAAGTCATCATGACACTCCTCCTTTTTCTTTATTTTACAATAAATAAAATTAGTGAGTAGGATAATTCAAACATTCGCTATATATTTATATCCTTGAAGAGCTTGTTCGTGTCTTACCCGAACAAATACGTGAAGATACTCGAAAATATTTTTCGAAAAGCGGCATATAAAATAAACCTCTCGTGAAATTCCTTATTTAAGAGGAACTTATAGAGGTTTATTAATTCATTCAAGAAAAACGTATCTTTCAATTGTCTATTGACAGCTACAACAAATCCTCAACTAACCTGCCGCTTTAGTTCAATAATACTAAAGATTTCTTATTTCTAACCATTCATCTTCTATAATACTCATTTCATACAAGTTCCAATATTCATCATCATTTTTTTCTTGAATCCCTTAGTAATCCCTCTTTGGTAAAACCCGCCTTTTCATAACAAGTGAGCGTGGAAGAACGAATTGACTTCCAAAACATGTTACATGATATTTCAAAAGATAGTGATATTTATAAGGTTCTTGTATGGAAGTTAAGTCGCCAAACTCGAAAATTATCACATCTGCTTAATATCGTGGACATATTAGAACAATATAATACTGGTCTTATCTTGACAAACGATGGTCTTGATCCGCTTGTCGACTTGGTATGCGACAAAGAGCAAGAGAAGGAAGCAGTGAAACCCGTTATTAACAAAGTGAAAATACTATGAAAATCAAATTGTAACATCTCCTAATAATTTGGACTTTAAGCTCAATGCTGATGCCGTTTATTGTCAAAAGGTCAGTTCCCTAATTTTTTACTATAAGAAAATGAATGATATGTTCTCTTTTTCCTTATGAAAAGTGCAGCAGCAGTAATTGCTGTTCCAAACCACACGAGCATCAGTAGGCTCGCTAGGATGGGTAATGCCGTTAGTTCAAAGACAGTGCGCCCTAATGCCGTTTGGAAACCGATCAATAGTATCGATAGCATCCAAGCGATACTGCCATAATGGATCAACAATTTTTTAAAACGTTCATTTACTTGAGTTTTTTCAAAAAGCAACCCTGGTAGGATTAAGGTTTGTAAAGCATGAAATCCAATTCCATGTAGGACGATTAGATTTCCGTCAGCCCCTGTAGAACGGTTTTGGAGCAAAATCATCCATATACCAGCAAGATTGGCTAGTAGGATCGATAGAAAGGCATAACGAATCCCCATTAGTAGAAATGGCCGTTCATAAGGAGGTTTCATTCTAAAAAACTGTATCATAAGAATGACGGCTAAGGAGACAAGCACTAAAGAAACAGCTCCAAATAGAATTCCTCCGATCATATCGATGATTGTTCCTTCACGAGAAAATCTTGGATTCAAACCTCGGAAGTTTTGAACCGTTTCAATGGCATAAGAATATAAGGCTGCTGTGATATAAAACCACCGCATCGTTTTCCTTTTCCGAGTTCCAAGCTTTGCAAAAGGTAAAATTACAGCGATGGAAAGGATAAACATGCCGATTCCTGCATTAAATGAGAAAGCATCGCCCATATTGCCTTCAGGTAAAATTATCTTACCTTGAAAAAAGATATAAAGTGCAATTCCTGCTGAGAGGATAAATCCGAAAATACCTGTGGCTACAAGCCCTTTTTCTTTTTCAACTACCTTGATTAAGGGTTCCACAATATCAGTTCGAACAGCTTTCATAAAATTTGACATGAATAATACCTTCTTCCGATTATTTATTTATCAATCAATAAATATCTGGGTAAAAAAAAGCAAATTATCTTTGCTTCCTCTTTTTTTAAACCTCTCAATCCACATGATCGACTCAACAAAGTAATTCTGGTAAATTCAGTACCTCTGCAAGCGTAATAAGTAAACCTGTGGCAATAAAATGAGATGCTGTCCCTTTTGCATTAGGAACTCCCGCTTTTTCCATTTTCAAAGCAAGAGATTCAAAAATGTTAAGGTACAACTTTCGAACATGTTCTCGAATACTGACCTCTGAAACGGTATATGCTTGCATAACCATCAACACCTCATCACGATGAGTTTGGATAATCTGACTAAACCCATGACCCATCGTTTCGATTAACTGATCAGCAGGTGCTTCAACTTCTGAAAATGTGTCATATATGCGACTAAAAGCATGCTCAAGAACCGCCTTGAACAATTCTTCCTTGTTTTCAAAAAAATGAAACACATAGGGCTGCGTAACTCCTGCAGCCTTTGCCACCATCGCAGTCGTTGATTTATAATACCCCGTCTTAGCGAAAACACTTACAGCATTTTCGATAATAAGTTCTCTTTTATCTTCCCGAACTGCCAATTCAACCATCCTTTTATCTTTTATTTATTGATTAATAAATAAATCATAATGAGCAAGGTTCTTTTTGTCAATAGTATCTTACTCTAATATAGTCTTGTCTTCAAAGGCAAATGTCTTTTGACACCCATTAATTAACCTAGAATCTCTTCTAGAATAATAACCCTCCCTTAATCTAATCATATAATAATTCTTCACGGTACCTTGTGGTTTTAGAACATAAGCTTGTGATCCCAAACAAGACACCTCTTTTCAGTGTCTTGTTTACTTTAAAAAACCTCTCATTCCATTTCCAATCATTATTTTCCACAAAGAGAAAGGCCCGACGTCGCTATAGTCGAGCCTTTCTTTGGAGTCTTCGCTTCCTGATGCTCTTTACTCCGATCACGGGACGACAGCATCAATAAGAGCAGTTCGTGGAGGCGATCGCGTTCAAGAAATAGTTTGCAAAATCTCCCCAACCTGACTTTCAAAGTCGGAATCGACCACCGTATCCAGATGTTCAGATCTAATCATTTGATACTGTTTCATCTTATAAAATTCGATAATTGCTTGTTTCAGGGTGAGATCATACCATTGAATACTAAATGTCGGTTCCATAATGCGCCGCAGCGTAGCATCATCTTGAACCAAGGACAGCACAGCGTTCATTCTGTTGAAAATCTTCTGCTCCATCCCGGTTTCAAAAAAAGCTTGTAAATTTTTATTTCGATTTTGTTGGGCAACGACAAGCTTTTCAGAAAGCCGCGGATAGAATTCCTTAAGATCTTGCAGAAACAAATCGGATATAAAAATAACGCATAGCAATGATTGAAGAAATGTTTTTTGAAAGCGCTCAATAAAAGAGAGAGAATCATCGTTTACAACGGTATCAGCCTGCTGCAAATACTCAATTTCATATTCTACAACTTGCTCGATGATATCATCTTTAGATGAAAAGTGCTTATAAAGCGTTACTTTGCTTATATCCATATATTTTGCGATATCGTCTATTTTCAACTGGCTAAATTTTGTTTTTCTAATTACTGGCTTGATTTTATTAATATAGTGATCTGCACTCACGGGTTTTCTCACAACCAAAGCCTCCTTTGATACTTATCCATAATAGTATAACAAAATTGCTATCACCACAAACTTTGTTAACTTATTTTAATAACTTTACTAATTTTATTATTTTAGTTTACTTTATTAACTGACAGTTGTATAATCACCCTGTATCCCATACCCTAAAAAAAGAAGGAGCAATGAAAAGATGAAAAATATGCGTGTATTCGTAACTGGCGCGACGGGCTTTATCGGTTCTGCCGTCGTTCGCGAACTTATCGAAGCCGGGCATCAGGTTGTTGGACTCGCCCGCTCAGACAAGGCTGCCACAGCGTTGATGGCAGCCGGCGCCGAGGTGCATCGCGGCGGCCTCGATGACCTTGACAGCCTGCGAGACGGTGCTGCGTCGGCGGACGGCGTCATTCACCTTGCCTTCAAACACGACTTCGCTGACTTTGCGGCAGCTGCCGTGGCCGACAGTTTGGCGATCGAGGCGATGGGAGTGGCGCTTGAGGGCACCGGGAAACCGCTCGTGGCCACCTCGGGAACGTTGATGCTCACGCCGGGGACCCTCGGGACCGAAAAAGATGCGTCTAGCCAAACTACGCCGCGGCGCTCCGAGGAAGCCGCGCTTGCGCTGGCTGAGCGCGGAGTACGATCATCGATCATCCGTCTCACGCCGAGCGTGCATGGCGAGGGCGAGCAGGGCTTTGTTCCGACCCTTATCGGCATCGCGCGTGAAAAAGGAGTTTCGGCATATGTGGGGGATGGACTCAACCGGTGGCCGGCAGTGCACCAGCTAGACGCAGCAAGTCTCTTCAGACTGGCGCTTGAGAAGGGGGGCGCGGGAGCCATTTATCACGGGGTCGCTGACGAGGGCGTTCCCTTCCGGGATATCGCCGGCGTCATCGGTCGCCATCTGAACCTGCCGGTGCTTAGCATTGCCCGCGAAGAGGCAGACGCTCACTTCGGGTGGATCTCCTTTGCCGCGTCGACTGATAACCCGTCGTCGAGCACACTAACCCAGAAACACTTGGGATGGAAGCCTGTGCACCCCGCTCTGATCCCAGACCTCGAACAAGGTCACTACTTCAACAGCTAAAATACACGAAATAGAAGTATACAAGGAAAAGCTGTATCAGACGAAATCGATTTTACAGTTACTCTGACTTGGCATTGACATATAAAGAACAAATCTTGCTGATGTGACAGTGAGATTTGTTCTTTGTTGCTGGAAACGCGCCTAAAAACTTGCCCTTATTTATGATACGGTTCTCCGCACATCGCTCACTGGTACAGCAGATTTCATAAAGATGTTTGATTTACTACAAAAAAAAAAAATAAACCCAAGCGATATTGTCGCTTGAGCTAGAAATCTTATTAAATTGGGTTCATCTGGATTTCAATTATTACATATTCATTACCGCTACAAGCACTCTACACAATTTCTACAACTATCATCAAACGTTTGCCACATCTCAATACTAATTTCGAATCATCAATAATAGGGATGGGGCAATTTAAGCCCCCATTAAACACGGATTTTTGAAATCATAATGGATGTCGATACTGCCAATCTCAGCTACTTCTACCCTGTCAATCAAGCGATGAAGTACTTCTCGAAGGATTTCCTCATCTAAGATTTCCAGTTGAGTAAAACGTTCAATCTCCAATTGGAATTAAGCGTCAAACAGCCCCACCTTGTCTTCAAGTTGAGGGCTGTTTGACGCTTAATTCATCCACTACCCTAAGGTAGTTTAATATCTGCTGTATTGGATGATGAGTGAATTATTTACCTTAATGTCTAATAAATATTGGATCGGCTACAGTAAGTTGGACAGATAACTTTAGGGCTAGTAGAATGAACCAAGAAATGATTCGACTAAGTTTGCATGGTCTACCAGATGAATAAAGAGAACAAGTGAGTTATTAGAAAAAGTGCTATATGAGGCCACGTAAGTAGCAGCCTTGTGAAACCTTTTCAACGTTGATAGTCTAAGATTTATAGATCTATATAAGTAGTGTTACAAAAGCTACATTTCTTATGTACAAAGGGAAAACTAAGTGTATATAGATATTGATCCCCCTATTGTGAAGCTGGTCGTCTTAAATTGGCTATTAAAAAGGGGAAGTTGTAACTTGTGCCCAATGACACTAAGAAATTGGCAGACTGTAGAACAAAATAGCAAAGACAGGCGTTGAAAGAATGACACATATTTTAATTGTAGAAGATGATACGCTGATTAGCGACATGATTAAGAAATTGCTGTTTCAAAATGGTTATAGCACGACAACAGCATATTCAGGAACAGAAGCCATTCTCTTATTGAATCAAAAGAGCTTTGATTTAATTCTGCTCGACTTAATGCTACCCGGTATGTCTGGAGAAGCTGTTTTGGAAAAGATAAAAGAGTCTGTGGATACACCTGTTATCGGTGTTTCTTCAAAAACAGATACCGAAAGTAAGATCAATCTTATTCGTCGTGGAGCTGATGACTATCTAACGAAACCCTTCGATAATAAAGAATTACTTGTAAGAATTGAAGCCGTGTTACGAAGATATCAAAAAGGAAATTCAGCACCAGAAGAAATCTTGCGTTTCAAAGATTTAACTTTAAACAGTACAACCTTAGAAGTTAAAATTAAAAATGAGCAAATTTCCCTTACGCGTTATGAATTTTTAATTTTAAAGCTGCTTATGACTAACCCCGACAGAGTATTTACAAAGAATATTATTTACGAAAGTGTGTGGAATGAGAATTTTGAAGGAGAAGAAAATGCCATCAATGTCCATATCGGTAATTTAAGAAAAAAATTCAGCAAAGTCATCCCTGATGAACCCTATATTCAAACAGTATGGGGATTGGGTTTTAAAATGCAGTAGACTGAAAGGAGTTAAGTGATGCCTACCGTACTACAAACAAATTCATTGTCAAAGATTTTTGCACAATCTGCTGGCATTAGGGATGTATCATTGCAAGTTATGGCTGGGGATATTTACGCTTTGTTAGGTCGCGACGGTTCGGGAAAATCCACCCTATTAAAAGTATTGACCGGTTCTATCGCCTCGACCTTTGGTAATTTTACATTCTTTGATAATACAGATGTTCAAAGCGAATATGCCCGAATAGGTTATGTTCCACAAGTGCCAGCCCTTAATATGAATTTCACCATTGCAGAGAATTTGGAGTACTATGCAAAAGCGTTTGGAATTGTGTCTACTTCCTCTATAACTTCACTGTCAAAGTCAGTAGATATAGATATAACTGAAAGAAAAAAAGTGAAGAGGCTTCCCTTTGGGATTCAACGCAAATTAAGTATTGCTGTTGCACTATTAGGAAAACCAGATTTGTTGCTACTAGATGAACCCTTAAGAGGACTGGACGCAATTGAAAAAAGTTTTATTTTAAACTTTCTACTTCGCTTATCCAAAAGAGAAAATCTCACAATTTTTTTGACAGGACAAAACTATGAAGAAGTTTCCAAAATATCTACTCGCTATGGAATTATCAATAATGAAACGATTATTGACGAATTCACGACAGTAGCGCTTTCAGAACGCTGCAATCGATGTGTGAAAATCCGCACTAAACAAACGATAAAAGCAACATCTATTTTAGAAAAAATTTGTCCTGAATACGAAATTCTTTCAGATGATGAAATTCGTGTATTTGGGGTTATGGATAGATCTGGTTTTATAAATACCAGTTTGGTATCAGCTGGTATAACAGTTGATGAAATTTCTATTACTGGGGAAGATGAAGGAATGTACATTACAAATTTGATGGGAGGGAAAAAGGGATGATTGCTGTTTTCCAAAGCGAGCTATATCGTGTTCGCAAGAGCAAAACATTTATTGTTTGTTTATCTCTCGCAATATTTTTTGTCTTAGCGTTGGCCATATCTTACAATTATGATTATGTTCGAGTACCAGAAAAAGCAGGAAGCCTCGTTTTCCCCTCCCTTGCAGACTTTACAGAATACTTATTTTCAGACTACAGTATGATTTCCCCTTTATTATTATTTTTGATTGTTCATATAACAAGTGACTTTAAGCAAGAATTATACCCTGTATTGCTGTCAAAGGGTATAAAAAGAACAGCAATATTTTGGGGTAAACTCTTGTCTTGCTTGTGTGCAATGATGCTTTATCTTGTAATATGCATTGTCTTTGCCTATGCTGTGATTTTTACTATGTGGGCTAATATTTCCGGGGTCAACATTCCTGTTTTTGAGATAGGAACATATCTTTCCATACAGTTTTTATCCTTTGGTGCTTATACTACTTTTGTTTTGATGATCTGCTATTTGTTGCGCAATCGCACGACAAGTTTTTTTGTTAATTATCTTCTAATTGCAGTACTATGGTTATATTTGACAAAGATTGGAATCGCTTTGGATATGTCATATCCTTTATATCAATATTGGATTGTAGGGCTTTCAAACGGTCTACAAATAGAACAAATCCCACACAATATTGGCCGCATCATTGTTACAATTACTTTGTATTTTATAATTCCTATTGCAGTGACAAGAACTACTTTCTGTCATTTTGATATTAAAAATTCGGAAAAGGGCAAGTTATGATACTTATAATCTATTCGATTATTGCAACTATTGTTTCTGTCTACTTACTTTCTGCACTGATACTACGAAGGCGGCAGATTAAAGAAGTAAGAAAGCAACTGGTTTATTTGGAGCAACGAAATACTCAAAAGGAAATCACTTTAGGCACATCCGATAATGAAATGATTGCTTTCATCGAAAGCCTCAACGCGTTGTTAGCTAAATACAGAAACACGGGGCTCAAAATAGAAAATAAAAACAATGCTTTTCGTGAGACCATCACCAGTTTATCGCACGATCTACGCACCCCTCTCACCACTGCCAACGGATACATTCAGTTGCTTTTAGAACTGGATTTGTCTGTAGAACAATTGGAGTATGTCCAGATAACCCAAGAACGTATTTCTGCTGTGAAAAAGTTACTTGACCAGCTTTTTGAATTTGCACGAATTGAAGCCGATGAGTTGGAATTAAACAATGAGCCAGTCAATTTAAACAATATTCTACGTGATACGCTTGCCACTTATTACGGAGATTTTGAAAAGAAAAATGTTATTCCAAATATTAGTATCCCTAATGAACCATTTATTATTTTGGGCGACAAGGAAGCAATTATACGAGTGTTTTCTAATGTCATATATAATGCTTTACTTTATGGTGAAGGTAATTATGTCATCAGCTCTAAACAGGGAAACCAAGGATATTATATTTCATTTTCCAATCTTTCCAATACGGTTGTGGCAGAGGATATTGCACATATTTTTGACCGATTTTATACAACCGATAAATCCAGAAGTAAAAAAACAACCGGACTAGGTTTAGCAATTGCAAAAAGACTGATTGAAAAGACGGGTGGCAATATAACAGCTTCATTAGAGGACAAAACTTTTTCAATAACTATACTTTTTTCGAAAGAATCCTCTATATGGTAATTGTAAAACTTCATACTTTCATTTAGAGCTGCGAAAATGCAGCTCTTTTTTTAATCCTTACACTTTCCTTAGACTTTCCCTAAAAAGTTCATAATCTTTTTAGATACGATAAAAGTAATAGGAAAGGAGATGAGAATATGTTGAGCAACATTTGTTTGGTGATTGCCATGTTAGCTTTAGGCTCTATGCTACTGGCTGCTGTTAGCGGTTTATTAAAAGATGGGTTAAAAGGGCTGAAGAGCAATGCGAAATGGGTAGGTATTTCATTAGTGATTTATGTTATCACCTTTGCCATTTTTCTGTTTGCACAATAAGAGAAAAGAGGAGTCATTTCATGTTGAATATTGAAAACGTTAGCCTGACTATAGGGGCATATACATTGTTGGACAACATCAATTTACAATTGAATGAAGGGAAAATATATGGGCTTCTTGGTCCGAATGGTGCCGGGAAAACAACCTTATTCAAGTCTATGCTTGGTCTAACTGCCTATTCTGGAAAAATCACTTCGGATAACCAACTATTATCAAGCTGTGATTTTGGAAGCCTGATTGAATACCCTGCTTTTTACAACAATCTGACTGTCATGGAGAACTTACAGCTTCATTCACAATACCTGAGACTGCAACAGCCAGATATTCAAAGTGCACTGGAACAAGTAGATTTATGGGGTGCGAGAAAAAAGAAATTCTCCCAGCTCTCACTTGGTATGAAGCAGCGTTTAGGTATTGCCCGCGCTTTTCTGGACACGCCTAAATATCTGCTTCTTGACGAGCCGACCAATGGACTGGATCCGTTGGGGATTAAAGAGATTCGCATCTTGCTTAAAGATAGGCTGAAATCCCCCCAACATTGTATTTTGGTATCAAGTCACAATCTTACTGAAATAGCAGCGATTGCTGACGAATTGATTTTTATTCGTGGCGGGCAAATTATCAAAACCATGCAGAATAGTTTTGATAATGAACAGGATTTAGAAAAGCTGTATGAAGATATTATGACCTCCTATCAAAAGGAGAACGAATAATGAAAATCTTAATCATAAATGAATTTCGCAAACTCAAAAGAGAATGGTTTTTGCTTATGTTGCTTCTGCTTACACTTATTCCAGTACTAACTGGCAGTTTGGGACTGTTCCTAAATGGAAGCGGAAAGCCTCTTGATGATCTGTTTTTTTTCATCAACAATCAATTTTCAATGTTCTTCCCTATGGTAGTATTTATATTGATTGGCTCTTTGTTCTATATGGAATATAAGAACCAAACCTATATCAACTGGATTACTTATGGTTATTCAAAAACAAAGCTGTATTTTTCAAAAGTTATTGTTGGAATGATCATTGCCTTTGCATTTGCTGGGCTTATGTACCTGTTTCTTGTAGCTTTCTTCCCCATTCTCATGGGCATGGAGAAGATTACAACTAGCTCCACAAGTTTTATTGATATTTCAAAAGGATTTTTCCTTGAAGTCCTACTGCTAGTGCCAATTACCATTGTAGCTGGAGCAATAGTTATCAATCTGTCAAGAAATATTGTTGTAACCAGCGTACTAGGTGTGATTTATGGCTTTGTATCTGTTTTCTTTATTGGAGCATCGCAAGGCTACTTTATTCCCGGTGCCTTTGCATATCGCTTATGTATGTATTTTGTGGATAATACTTCATACTATGATAATCCTACAATGGCCACAATAACTGGTTTAACAAGCTATCTTATCATATTTACAATTTTGTTCTTGATAGGTTTACTACTTTTTACACGCAAACGAAAAATAGAAAACTGATTTTCTTTTCCAGTCATTACCTGACAAAGGAAAATTAAAAATAGACATTTGAAATAAATAGCTATGTAGCGAATAAAAAAAGCTACAAAGTGGCATGGGTATTTCCTACGCCAAATGCAAATCCCAAACTGTGCGACTACAATCAAAGATTAGCCCAAATAGACTGTCAATGACTATTTGGGCTAAATGGGTAAAAAACTATGCAAGGGTGAATTTGCAGTCCTGCCCAGCAGCCGGTGCAAAGCCTGTTTTGAAATCAGCAAACTGGATAGCAAATCGTTCAACCTACGAGGAAATGGACTAGCGGCGATATTGATAAGGATATGTTCAATGCTTGTTTTAGGGCGGTCAAGAACGAACGACAAGTATTAGAGGAAAAAACAGTGCATTTACAAACTGAAATCACCCATGAACATGATACAGAGTCACGAGTTACAGTGTTTAAGGCTGAACTATTAAAATTCGCCGCGCTTGACGTAAGCAATGAGGAACTACTGCGAGATATGATTCACAAGATGATTAACCGAATTGATGTTCATGATGACGGTTCAATTGAAATCAGTTACAACTTCCAAAACCCACTAAAACAGGGACGTAGCCTTTAATTAGGCTCGCCCCTCCATTCCATCTATAATTCGCACTCCACATGAGTCGAGTGCTGTGACCTACGCACCTACTGTCACTTTTAGCATTGCTGCTTCAACTTTTAACTCAACTCTTCGCTGTACCAGTATGCGCGATACGCATCACCGTATCACAAGTAATAGCACAAAAAGAAGCAATTACCCAAGATCAACGAGTGATTGCTACTCCGTACTGGTCCTACTATTCAGTGTCCGACCCATTTGACCCCTCTGTCGTAGGGTCATTCTTTGTTAAAACCCACTGCGCCTTGCCCGTCACAGGATCGGCAGTTGTATCGTACCGATCATATTCCAGCGGTGTCAGGATGGCTCCGGCTTTGTTGATCAGACCGTATTTACTCTCCTTCGTGACCGGGTCGTATTCGTCTTTGCGTTATGATCTATGAACCCGAAGCGTTCGTCCTGTACGGATACCGAATAGCCGTCGGAATAGACCTAACGATCAATTTAACAGCCGCCCCGCACACATCCGAACACATATTCCTCCGTAATTTAAGTGAATTGCTGTCCCATAGAAAGTAATACATTCTGGAGATATTTTATTATCTCTAAACCTTTTTTATATTCATATTGACTCTCACGTTACGGGATACTTTATAGTACTTAGTGAAGGGAGCGAAACAAGATGAAAGTCAAGGAAGTTGCTGATCTAGTTGGGGTTAGTGTGCGCACACTGCATCATTATGATGAAATAGGATTATTAAACCCAGAGGAAACCACCGAATCAGGTTATCGAGTATATTCTGACGAGAATCTCGAGACTCTTCAACAAATCTTATTTTTTAAAGAGCTTGGCTTCCCTTTAAAGAAAATTAATGAAATTCTTACTAGACCATCATTCGATCGGGAAGAAGCTCTTGAAATGCAGCGTAAAATGCTGCTTGAAAAAAGAAGCCGACTGAATAAAATGATTGGGACAATCGAAAAAACAATTCAGCATTCGAAAGGAGAAATACACATGTCAAATCAAGAAAAATTCGAAGGCTTTGATTTTAGCCATAATCCATATGAACAAGAGGCACGAGAAAAATGGGGAGACCATGCAGTTGATGAAGCAAACGAAAAAGCGAAAAGCATGTCTAAACCCGATCAAGAAAAATTCAATGAAATTTATCGAAACCTTGCTACTCTTCGTCACCTCTTACCTGATTCAAAAGAGGCTCAAGCAGCAATTAAAGAGTGGTTCGTGCTCTTGAATACAATTGGGAACTATTCACTTGAAGCCTTCAAAGGCTTAGGTCAAATGTACGTAGAGGACGTACGGTTCACAAAAAATATCGATCAATTTGGCGAAGGCTTAGCCGTATTCATGCGCGATGCAATGACTGTCTATGCAGATAGAAACAAGTGAAACTTATACTTCCTTATATTTCCGTAAAAAAAGGCCTTGTTAGCCCCATATTTGGGACCACAAGGCCTTTCTCCTATGTTTTTTTATAATCTTGTCCAATGTTTTTGACATTCGAACCCAATAATGGCGTAGTCCCTTATACCACCGTACAATCGGTATACGGCCGTTCCTAAGGTACGCAGTGACTTAAAATTAGTCTTTCAAAAACTGAAGCAAAGCCTCATTGAAATCCTCTGCATGCGTCGCATTCAATCCATGCGGGCCGCCTTTCACCACCACAAGCTGACTTCCGGCAATACGCTCATGGGCTCTTTGACCGCTGATTTCGACCGGGACGATAGCATCCGAATCGCCGTGGATAATCAGAGTCGGTAACTTAAATTTCTCCAAATCGGCGCGGAAGTCCGTATAGCTGAACGCCGCGATGCAATCGAGAGTCCCCTTCGGCGAGGCAAAGGCGGCGATGTCGCGATTATAAAGACGGAATTCCTCGCTTACCAAATCGGTTCTGTCTCCTGAAGCAAAAAATTCTTTCGTGAACGTATCCAGGAACGCCAAGCGATCTGACTTCACTCCATCTTGAAGTCCCTTGATTGCTGAATCCTCGAACCCTCCATCCATGTTATCCTCGGATTTATAGAGGTATGGCGGAATCGCCGCAGCAAGTACCGCCTTCTGTACCCGCTCGTTACCGTATGTACCAATATATCTCGCAACCTCACCACCACCCATGGAGAAGCCGACAAGTGTGATGTCACGTAGATCGAGATGCATAATCAATTCATGCAAGTCGGCTGCAAGCGTATCATATTCATAGCCATTCCAAGGCTGAGAGGACTGCCCGAATCCTCGACGGTCATACGTGATCACTCGATAACCGGCTTCTACTAAAGCGGGAACCTGTTTTTCCCAAGAACGTCCGCTGAGTGGCCAGCCATGGATAAGAATAACCGGCTTACCTACCCCATGATCCTCATAATAAAGCTGAATTGGCGCATCATTCTCATTCCCTACTGTAACCTTTGCCATTCTTATCGCCTCCAATTTGATTTTTCGTAAGTCTATAACTTATACCCATTCCGATCTTGATCGTACCACAGCAGGTATGCAAAATTTGTCATTTATGGATACAAGAAAAGGACAACCCCTTGATGATTGTCCTTTTTCATATTGTGTTCATCGCGCCAGGCAATTTGATCTTTATTCATGTTAGCGCAAAATAATCCTCGCCTACATATTACGCATACTTGGCGCTGCGCCGACCGAGATGGCTGAGATGGCTGAGTTAGTCCGTATGTGCAGGCAGATGGTATGGTGAATCGGAAAGAGTATCCTCAAATTCCTCCAAAAGTCGAGTACAGTCTCACAGATAAAGCGAAAACACTATTACCCATTATGGAAGGGTTATGTAAGTGGGGGAACAAAAAACCAGAATAATTAAATTCAGTTTTGTCGATATCAGCTAATGTATGTACCATTAAATTTTCATTATTCTTCAATGTTGTTCCTCCACATTAAGAGTTCATACAAAAAATAACTTTCATCAACTTATTTATAGAACTATTCTGCTCTATCACCTCAATAAGAAAGGTCTATTATTACCGTAATCAAAAACGCTCCATAGTTAAGTCAGTATTTACGGAAACTGCAGCTTTATTACCATCGGCAGCAGAAATGATTAATGAGGAGGGTCCGGACTTTTCAGTTTCTCCCGCAATATATATATTTTTTTGTGTTGTTCTACCAACGCCATCTGTTACAACTGTTCCATTTTCTTGTACTTCACATCCAAGGTTCTCAGCAAATTGATTCGGGCGATAAAAAGATGGAACAACAAACCCACCTGATCTAATGATCGTTTCTCCTGATACAAATTCAATTTTTTGTAGATAACCGTCATCACCTATAAAGTTTTTTATCGGATCCGATTTTATTTGGATACTACGTTTGTGTAACTCTTGAACTCCTTCTTTAGATAGTTCAACTCCATTTGTTATGATAACTAAATCCTTCGACCAGTTATATAATAATTTAGCCATATGCAGTACTTGATCTTCTTTTTCTGCCATTACAATTAATGGCTTATCCCTTAGCTCCCAGCCATCACAATATGGGCAGCTAAAAAGGCTTTTCCCATAATAATCCCTTACATTTTGAATAGAAAATACCTCTTGAATTCCAGTAGCTAATATAATCTTTTCTGTAACAAATTCCTGGCCATCCGTTGTTTTGGCGATAAATAGTTCATTACCAAAATCTTTGGTTATTCCAGTAACTGTTGTATTAAAGTAAGATACAGATGGATAATTTTTCAGTTCATTTAATCCGATCTCTTTAAACTCTTGTGGTTTAATACCATCTCGAGTAATAAATCCATGTGACTCATGTGTAACTCTATTCCTATTTGTACTATTGTCAACTACAGCAATTTTCCTTCTAGCTCTGCCTAAAGTTAAACTTGAGCTTAATCCAGCTGGACCTGCTCCAATAATAAGACAATCATAAATATTCATATCTCTCCATCCTTTACTTTTTAATTGTTATCGACTAATAAAAGACTTTAATACTCTTTAATGTCTATAATGAGGGTAAAAAAATCGTGGCTTATGGAGCCACTGCCATTTGTTTAGCTATATCAACTATTTTTTGATGTTTTAATTCATTCAACATCTTTTCTTCCGCAGAGATCATGACCTTTTGTATCAAACATTCAAGATTATGATCTATACAATAGTCAAATAAGGATGTAGGACCTTCAATTGCCTGAATAATATCTAAAAAGGAAATACTCTCCCAATCAGGTTTTAACTTATACCCACCATTAGCACCAGAAATTGATTCTACCATTCCTGCCTTAACAAGCTTAGTCAATATTTTGGACAAATACGTAGTTGAAACCTCTTGATTTTCAGCGAGCTGATGCACACCCACATGTTTCTTAGGAGTAGCAACTGCTAGAAATAACATCGTATGAAGTGCATAATTCGTCGCTTTTGAATATTTCATCTTTATTGTTCCCCTCAATTAGAGACATTATAAGTCCACTATATCCACCTATTTATTATAAGTCAAGGTATTTGTATTTTCTAACTACCATATATTTTTCTTTAACCAATCTAATCGCCCGTATTGTTGATCCGAATCTAACTCGTGAGATTGATTCTTCTTCCAGGTGCAGCGTCTAAATTCTCAGCCAACACTTTTCATATTCTTCTTATACCTAGCCTGTTCAGCTTCGGCCAATTGTACCTTTGAATCAAGATGTTGCGAAATTTGATATTTGTAAGTTCCTAACCGTATAGCATCACGTAACTGATCAATCGTGTCACAATCTTGTTCAAACTGGTTATACACACTACCGAACTGTAACAGCTGATGTGTATCACTACCCCCAACGACCGGCAATCCGATCAATTCCGCCAGACGGTTTACCTTCTCCTCCATTTGCTGTCCAACATGGTGCAAATCTCTACCGTTCAAATCGAACGCATTCAATCGGGTTAACAGTTCTGGCTTCACATGGGATAGAGGGTTCAATTCACGAAACGGATGAGCCCCGATACTCAGACAGGAATGCTCGTCAGACAGATCAAGTAAGTGTGCCATTTCAATATAATGACCTTCTGTCGTGTGGTTTTCCAGCTTTGAACGCACCGTAATGATGTTCTCCCTCGCTCCGATCAATAGTATATGGCCGTTCTCTTGCACATCAACTTCCATTCCAGGAAACACTTTCACTCCTTCAACCATATAATAATCCTTCTCATATTGATAATGACGATCTAAGGTATCGTAAATATCGCCAAACTGACGTGTATTGAAATGTTCAGTTAATGCTATGGCATCTAACTGGTTTTTGTAGGCCACCTGCATCATATTACGGAAATATTCATAGGAAAAATCCGTATTCTTAGACCACTTGGCATGCGTATGCAAGTCAATTCTCACTCATTATCGCCCCTTTTATGATGATATGCACATTATAATGAAAATTTATTATCATTTATATGGATTTGAAAAAATTTAACGCAAAAATAACATTAAGTTAACGTTTTGAAAACAAATCCACCCTATTCTGTTAGAGAAGACTTATGCGACTCTCGCTCATCAAAAACAATTAGGGGGAACGAAAATGAATGCTAGATCAACAATGAAACGCTGGGAGCTAACCTCACAGCAAAAACTGATGATATTTATTTTGTCTATGTCTTTGTACGGAATCTCAAACATGATTACGGAACTTTTACCCGAGTTCAAGGTCGGTCCCGTTGAACTTAAAGTTGAATATTTCATTTTTATTCCACTTCTATTCGCTATTCTGTTTAACCCTCTTTATGCTGCGCTAGGAGCTTGCGTAGGAGAAATTATTTTCGGCGAGCTATTGCTAGGTCAATTTGGCGGTCTGAGTGAGTTAGAGAAATTCATTGAATTTTCACTCGCCATATTTATCGCTGGTATGCTCGTTACAGATCCAAGAAACAAACGTCAATTAGCCATTGCGGCATATGTCTCTATCGGGATCGACCAACTGCTCGGAACCCTCATTGATATCGGAAAAGTTTATGTTGGAATCGAAGATCTCGAAGCCGTCCCTGGGCTTCCCGAGAGTATCCTTGCCATTGAAGGCTTTTCATTTCTGAATGCCATGGTCATCTCCGGAACATTATTCGCGTTACTTCCAACGTTATATCTGGTCCCACGTCTTTACGGTAAGGTTGAACCACTGCTTGGTATGAAACCCCGTGATGGACGTGCATCCTCATCCATCGGCGACTTTGTTACACCAAGACTAATCCTTCTAGGTATCGTATTGGTTGTAATAGCAGGCGCGGCGGAATTCATGTCAGAAGCGGACATGAACTTCTTTGAATGGGAATGGGAGTTTATAAGTAATATGGGCAGTGGAGCGGTATGGATCAGTTTGGGCATAGCGGCAATTATATTCATCACAACGTTAATATGGGCCTTGAATAGAAAAGCAAGTAAACGTAAGGGAGCAGCAATCTAATGACGAACCAATCAACGGAAGAACAGCCCATTATCCAACTCAACAACGTAAGCTTCCGTTACCCAGGTGCACAATCTAATTCGCTTGATCAGGTTAGTCTAACCTTTAATCGCGGTGATTTCATCGCAATCGCTGGAAGCAACGGGAGTGGCAAATCCACACTCTGCAAATGTTTTAATGGTCTGATCCCCACTTATTATTCCGGTGATATGGAAGGCACGGTTATGATTGACGGACATCTTACATCAGATCGAAGTGTGGCTGAGCTCTCTAAGCTTGTCGCCTATGTATTTCAAGACTTCGAGAACCAGTTAGTACGCTCTACCGTATACGACGAGGTATGCTTCTCACCACTTAACTTCGGGTACGAAGATTACAAAGAGCGTGGCATGCGTGCACTGCAAATGCTTGAAATTGAGCATTTGCAACGTGATTGGATATGGCAATTAAGTGGCGGTCAGAAACATATGGTTGCATTGGCGGCAGCATTAGCACTCAATCCAGATGTTATCGTCGTTGATGAACCTGTAGCTCAGCTTGATCCTGCCCATGCGCGGATTATTTATGAGAAGCTCAAATTGTTAAATGAAAAGTATGGAAAAACGATCATTGTCATTGAACATCATACCGAATTCATAGCCGATTACTGCCGTAAGATCGTTCTGATGGAGACAGGTGGTAAAGTGCGTTGGGTGAAATCCGTATCTGAGGGGTTATCTGCCGTCTCTGAACTGACAGAGATGAACATTCAACCACCGCAAGTAACGCAGGCATTCCACGCCCTTCGCAGTGATATAGACATTCAACAAGGAACCGCGTATCCCATAACCATTGATGAAGCCGTAGCTCATCTCTCGCATCTCGGAGTAAATACTTCGTTATCATTAGATATGAATCACGGACCTACTTTGCCATCAACTCGTATGCCTATAGTAACTTTTGAAGGAGTGACAAGCGGTTATCAGAGTATAGATCGGAAGAACAAACCCATTATTCGTGGTGTCGACTTAAACATCTATCATGGTGACCGCATTGCATTAATCGGAAATAATGGAGCCGGCAAATCGACCTTATTGCGATTGATCTCAGGACTTCGTCGTCCTTGGGAAGGCAAAGTCACCGTCTGTGGAAAAGATACACGTAAGACGACTCCAGAACAATTGTCCGACCTTGTGGCATTCCTCTTTCAGAATCCTGAAGAAATGTTCATAGCTGATAATATTCGCGAAGATGTAGCATTCTTCCTGAAAGCTAGAAAACAACAAGGTATGGATGAATTCGTGGACGATGTGTTAAGCAGGTTTAAACTGACTGATTTGCAAGAACGTGATGGGCGACTTCTGAGCGGTGGTCAACAACGCCGTGCTACGCTTGCCATCGGGATGGCCATGCGTCCGACCATTATGTTACTCGATGAGCCCACCGCAAGTCTTGATATTGCAAGTAGAAAAGAAATGACCTTGCTGTTTGATCAGCTCCATGACCATGTCAAAGCTGTTGTTGTAGCTACACATGATATGCAGCTTGTGGCAGATTGGGCCACTCGGGTGATTGTTATGAATGAAGGACATATTCTTCTAGACACAGATAGCCGCACCGTGTTCCAACATTCAGACATTCTCAATAAGGCTGCATTGATTGCCCCCCAGATCGTTCAATTAAGCGATCGTCTAGGAATTGTACCCACCTGCTTATCCGTGAAGGAATTTGTAGCGCATATACAACGTGTAGTGAATGAGGAGGTTACCACCTATGGAATTAGTTGAACAGACACATAAACAGACACTCTGGGAAAAGCTGAGTGTAGAGCGAATTAAGGTTGAGCTACTAAGGACAGCTTACGGTCACTCCTTGACATTCCTCTCAAGATTCGACCCCCGAATACTCATCGGATGGTACTCATTCTTTGCGATTGCTCCTTGGTTCATAAATGACAAGTTGGTGCTCTTTGGCATGCTACTCGCTATCGCTATTCTTACCTATACTTCAAAGCCAAGCGTGCTGGTGCTAATCGTTCTGGCATTAGGACTTATCTCCGACGCAGCCTATATGCTAATCGTCTCCTTAGCCTTCGGTGGTGGACTCTCTGCTGCCTGGGCACTTTCCACGCTCACCCTTAAGCTACTTGTCATTGCACTCGCTAGCATCGCCGTATTCTCCAGTATGGATCCCGAGAAACTCAGCGATGCGTTACTCAGTCTCGGAATGCCTGCACAATTCAGCTTCGGTGTAGCGTACGGCTATCGAATGCTCCCCATCCTCATCGAAGAGTATAATAATCTACTTTATTCCTTCAGGCTTCGGGGACGTGCACCGCTTCGCAAAGGATGGTTAGGTTGGCGATCACTAGTCTATATGGGCAAATTATCAGTTCTAGCCTTTTATCCGCTCATACTCAATACAGCCAAACGCACACGGACAACAGTCGAAGCATTGGAAGTGAAAGGTTTTACTTATGCCATTAAGGATCCGAAAGTTAAAAAAATCAAACTAGCCTATATGAAAGTTCTACCACGAGATTATATATTCCTTGGTGTATCCTCTATCTATGTAGCTTGTTTATTCTGGTTGGGAAATCAATTTTAAATGATAACGACAGGAGAATCTAATGATGATAATCGATCTTCATTCACATATTAAATTAACTAAAAAAACGGTATTTACCATTGAATATTTCCGGGAATCTATCCAAGAGGCAAAAGCGAATGGACTTGATGCCATCGCCATGACTGAGCATTTCAACACCTTTCACTTTCATGATATTTATGAGCATTTGGACCAACATTATAGTTACAAAGCGGATTACTACGACGTGGATGGGTTTAAGGTATTCCCTGGAATGGAGATCGATGTAAAATTCGGCGGCCATATCCTTGTCATCGGTACTAGGACGTCTATATTGGAGCTACGCTCAAAACTCGAACCACATACCGATGCTGAACATTTTGTAGAATTCGGACAGCTCCTCGATTGGTGTGATGAATTATCGTTGCTGAGAATCGGAGCACATCCATTCAGGGAGAGTAACTCCCTAACCCAGCATGACGTTGCAATTCTTAAGCGGCTACATGCATTCGATCTAAACGGCAAGGATTTATTCACCTACGGTCCGGGAATGAGAGATACTGTCATGGATTTGGCTCAAACGATAGGTATACCGATGGTGGCGGGTAGCGATACGCATCACCCGCTTCAGTTCGGAAGCATCATGAACCACCTGGATTCTGATTATGACAAGGTCGCCGATATTTCATCATGTCTACAGGAGGGACGATACCAAATTGAAATATCTCCCTGTCTAGAGACGAAAGTAAAGTCTGCTAACTTAGTAAAAAAGCTACTGAAACAAGCCGGGAAGGTCGCTGTGCAATAATACGGATAGAAAAATCAAGATTTTGAAGTTACAATATGAGGGTATTCCCTTCGCAATCATCATGGCTAATTATTTACTCTGTGGGAGGTGCCCATGAACAAACTTGAATTCGAAATTCCATTTAATCAAATGTCCAAAAGCCAGAAAAAAATAGCCGATTTCATTCTTAAGTCGACCGAACGAATTCCATTTTACACCGAAGAAGACATTGCGACCAAGACAGGCGTAAGCATTGCCACGGTATCCCGATTTTGGAGATCGATTGGTTATGACAATTTGAAATCGTTCAAGAAAAATCTGCAAGAAACTCAGCACTCTACCCCCGCACGTAAAATGCAACATGTCCTGGCAAAAACCGAAGGTGAAGTCGTCGTGCAAATGGTTACTTCAGCTGCTATTAATCTAGAGGAAACAGCAAGGAGAATTTCGTATCAAGCATTCGAACAATCCGTTGATGCACTAAATGAGTCTGATACAATATATGTCCACGGACCAGGCGCCACCTCATGTCTGACTGATTTATTGCGTTTTCGCCTGAATCGGATTGGAATAAATGTTAGTATTATGGCCCAGAGCGGGCACGAATTGTTAGAAAGCCTCGTCCACGCAGGTCCGAAAGACGTCGTTCTTTATTTTGGATTCGTCCGCAAGTCACCTGAAGCCACCGTGATATTGGACCAGGCTTCTGAATCTGGTTATAAGACAATACTCATTACGGATCTTCTGCTCTCAGACATGATCGATGACAGCGATATCGTCCTTCAAGTCGACCGCGGCGATGCAGATGAATTCCACTCCCTCATCGCTCCAATGTCAATCGTCGAAAGTCTATCCGTATCACTGGCAGGCCGACGTGGAGATGTGGCAATGAATAAGCTCAAACAGCTTCATGCGCTGCGCAAGCAATACTCCTCATTATTGCCCAAGTAGGACATGGCCCGGGAACACATTAGAGGGCCCTGCAGAAGTATTGTTTTGAAAAAACATCATCATTAGGGGATCAAACTTACGTATCCCGAGACACGAAAAGAGCCTCAGAAGCCATTCTAGAGGCTCTTTTTGATTCAACTATTTTGTTCTCCTGATAAAATGAATATCATCCGCTTACGACTGCATCTCACTATCTATTCGCTTCATGAACTCCTCCGCAGCGCTATAACCAAGCTGCTTGAGATACCAATTGTTCGCTGCCGCCTCGATCAACCCTGCTACATCACGTCCCGGCTGAAGCTGGACTTCGATATGCGGAATTTGGACACCGAGATATTCTGTGAACTGAGGTACCACCTCCAGCTCATTGTTCAGAGAATCTTCGCGCCATTGGGATAACTCAATGTCGAGCACGATTCGCGTCTCGTCCTGAAATGCTTTACGTCCATATTGGCGTACGACATTGATCAGTCCGATGCTACGGAGCGCGAGGAACTCGCGTGTTGTCTCATTATGTGTTCCGAGAAGTGTCGATGGGCCCAGCTTCTTGAGAACAACAATATCATCTGCAACGAACCGATGGCCTCTTCTGATGAGCGTATGTGCTGTCTCGCTTTTGCCAATGCCAGATTTGCCTCTGAGCAAGATGCCAATTCCCGAGACATTCACGCACACCCCATGAATCGAAATCTCTGGCGCTAAGGCCTTCACCAGATAACTGTCCAACTTGCCAATAAATTCTGTTGTTGTCTCTGGCGTCCGCAGTAGTGGTATGCCCTCCTGATCGCAGAACAAGGTCAGATAAGGAATCTCCTGCTGTCCTGACGTCACAATAAAACACGGTGGATGATACTTGACAATGTTCTCGATATGCAACATGCGCTCCTCAATACTAAGCGTCAATAAATAGGTTATCTCCTTGCGGCCGAGCACTTGCACACGCTCCATAGGAAAAAAATCAAAATACCCGACAAACTCAAGCCCTGGTCTATGCGTTCGTGGACGGGTTATCACACGATCCATTCGGCTGGCTCCCGCAAGCACTTCCAATTGGAACACTTTCGTAAGGCTTTGAGCGGTGATCGTCTTCATATAGCTCTCCTCCTGCGTCTATGGCGTCTATGGCGCATCCGGAACACGCCTAATATTCGTTACTACGATAATCGGATATATTTACAATATGATGCAAATAAATGTTGGAGATAAGACGATACAGTTAATCAAAACGGAGGTGTCGCAACGGACAGCAGTATGGTTTCGCCTTTCCAGATATTCTTATAGCGATGTGGGATAGTAGCGTCATAGTAAATGCTATCCCCTTCTTCTAGAACATAGCGATCATTACCAACAACAATTTCCAATTTGCCTGATACTACTAACGTAAATTCTTCCCCTTCGCTGTGACCCACACCGATTTCTCCAGAAGAGCCACCTTCTTCAAGCACTCCCCAAAGCGGACCCATTTTGTTACCGTTTCCCTGACTAAGCGCATACCAGGAAATCCTGGAGCCTTCAGATTGTACGAGAGGCTTTCTTTCATTTTTTCTAATGACAAGGCTTCGTTCATCATCTGCCAATAAATCTCTGAAGTTGATTTGTAATGCATTACCGATCCGTTTTAGCACGCTCATGGAGGGATTAGCTTTATCCCGTTCAATCTCACTAAGAAACGACAGCGAGATTGAGGCTGCTTCGGATAAGTCATGGAGTGTTAATTTTTTCACTTTTCTTGCTTTACGGATGGAATCACCCATTGAATTCATATGATCTCCCCCCTTCACTAATTTTACGCTGACAGCGAAATAATGAGATTATTATATACCTCAATTCGTGCTTTAACAAGCATTTGAACGGGTATTGGATTACGTTCTAAAAACGTTGATTTGTAACCATGGTTGCATTAGTATTTATATCAAGGTTGATGTGGAGCTATCTGGATAGTATTCGTTACTAGCGTAATTTTCGCTCTAGAGAGTAGAACATGCTTCAAGTCTCATCATGCATAGGCATAATATCCGACAAATAAACAATAGTGGAGGAGAAACAATTATGGCACTAGGCTCAAAGATCTATCAGGTGGGAGACATCACAGTCAGACGATTACATGAATTGGAAACAAACGCATATACAGCGAAGGACTTGCTTCCAGATTGGGATCCGTCCTTCTTAGAACAGCATAAAGATTGGTTGGTGCAAGGAAGCATGGAAGATGATCTGGAACATGTCATCATTACGATCGGAACTTGGATCGTGAGAACTCCCAAGCATACGATTTTGATAGATACGTCTACCGGAAATAATAAAAACCTGCCCTATAATCCGGGTCTGTCCAATCTTCAACTACCCTATATCCAATGGTTGGAAGACGCCGGCGTAACCCCCGAAGACGTGGACTACGTCTTGCTGACGCATCTCCATTATGATCATGTCGGCTGGAACACAAAACAAGTTGACGGCAAATGGGTTCCGACTTTCCCGAATGCCAAATACGTTTTCCCGCAATCAGAGGATAAATACTACGCTAGTTCGGATAGCCATAACGAAGCGAATAAGGTGAGTTTTAATTCCTACGAGGAAAGTGTTCTACCGATTATTCAGGCGGGATTAGCCGAATACATCGGACCCGAGGGTGGAGAATATTTAGAAGGAATCAAATTCATCCCATCACCAGGGCACAGCATCGGTCAAATGTCGATCAGTTTGACATCACGTGGGGAAGAAGCCTTCTTCGCCTCCGATGTCATGCATCATCCAATCCAGGTATATCGTCCGGAATGGAATTCTTGTTTCTGCGAATTTGACGAACAAGCACGTGAATCGCGGCTGTGGGCGCTTGCCTATGCAGCGGATCGCAACACCCTATATTTCGGCACGCATTTTCCTGGCAGTTCGGCAGGTTATGTGAGTCGTGATGGAGATGGCTTCAAGTGGCGCTATGAGTAATCGGACCATTAAGACAGAAGATTTCTGGATTGCCAGCGATACACCTGGCATTGAACTTATGGTTAGAAATAAACGCCTATCATCCAGTGAAAACTTTTCTGCAGAGCGGACGATATTGATGGTACACGGTGCAACCTTTCCACTCGAAAGTCTATTCGATGTCGAACTTGACGGCTTTAGCTTTTTGGATTTCATGGCCAGTCATGGCTATGATGTGTATGCCGTGAACGTGCGCGGATATGGTGGGTCGACTCGCCCACCCGAGATGGAACAGCCTGCTGATCACCATCCACCGCTTGTCCGAACTGAAACGGGTGTTCAGGATTTTGGTACTGCGGTTGATTTTATCTTGAAACGAAATAATTTGTCCAACATCAATGTGTTCGGGATGTCTTGGGGCGGAACCGTGGCAGGGGCGTACACTAGCAGAAATAATGACAGGGTGAATAAGCTTGTGCTGGTAGCACCGCAATGGGTGAGTTCGAAGCCGATTCCGCTCGATCCTGGTGGTCAGATTGGATCATACCGTCTCGTTCCGATCGAAGCTATGAAGACAAGATGGTTGAACGCTGCTCCAGAAGATAAGAGGACTGATCTTCTTCCAGAAGGTTGGTTCGAGAAATGGGCGGACGCGACGATTGCTTCCGACCCCTCCAGTCAGACGCATACACCTCCGAGTATTCGGGCCACTAATGGTCCGATACAAGACGTCCGAGAATATTGGACTTTAGGGAAAAAGCTCTATGAGCCTAAAGAGTTATCAGTTCCTGTCCTCTTGGTTCATGCAGAATGGGACATCGATGTTCCGATCGATTCGGCAAAGGCGTTATTCTCCGGAATAACAGGCGCTCCCTATAAGAGTTGGGTCGAGATCGGAGAAGGAACACATATGGTCATGCTTGAGAAGAACAGACTTCAGGTCTTCCATGCTGTGTTGCAATTTCTTGATCAGGAATACATTCCCGCGAGATAAATACTCCTAAAGTGACAATAAGGATTTCTAATATAAGCAGAAGAGGCTTCCCAGAAGTCATGCGAATGACCATGGAATAGCCTCTTCTAATTATTGAGAACAAAGTAAAACCTTTTCACATGATTGATTTTATACGCTAATATTGCCCTAGAAGACCTTTCTTCATGGCTATTTTCTCGCAGCGTTGAAAAACAACGAGCCCTAAAATCAAATATACCAGCGAGTTTAATATTAAGACCCCATAATCTGACAAGGGTAATTGTGTCAACGTCAGATCCTCTAACATCACTGTTCTGACCATATTCACTCCTTTGACGAATGGGGCGAATGCTAGAAACGGAGCTACAGTCAACGGAACAAATACAAGCCCCATCAAAACAAATTGGAAAATCTGCAAAAATGCTTGAATTTGTTTCACGATAATAGCTAAACCAGCAATCATGAAACTGACACCTACCATACTTATCATAGTTACTACTATAATCGGGATCGTTGTCATGGGGTTAAGACTCAACCACTGTCCGGAGGTTAGCATTGCACCAAAAAGCAAGAGAATCATAATAACAGACTGTAAGCCCAATTGACTGATGATCCGCGTGAGCATAATTTTCCATACACCCATGGGAGACATGTATAACTGTTCTAACGTCCCACGCGTCGCTTCTGTTATCACCGCAAAACCAATAAAGTTCATCGTCATCATCGTTAAACTCCAAAAGACCACACTTACAATTGAATATTGAACATTCATATCAAAACTGGATGGATCCCCGATGAACATAATTCCAAAAAACGCAGCTAGAAATATAATATAAAAAGTGAATACTAACGCAAAGGTGTTCGGTAGATAACGTTTCATCTCAATATATTCCTTACGAAAATTAACATTCAATAAATGGAGCCATTTCATGGGTCTTCCCTCCCTTTACAATCTGAATAAACACTTGTTCAAAATCGATGGTTATACGATCAATACTTTCCACCATCGTTCCTTCCTCTTTCAGAAGATCGAGCAACTCGTAAATGTCTTGACCATGCTCTAAATTCACTTCCACGATGTTTTCATGGGAGCTTGCTTTATAAGTACTTAAAGGGAATGTACTCAACAGTTTATTCTCCTGTTCTACGCTTAATTTCTCACCCAACTTAATGGAATACGCCCTTGTATCAAATAACTTAAGTAAATTCTCCACCCTATCGTCAATCACAACTTCACCTTTATTAATGATAATCACACGGTCACACAACTCCTGAACGACGGGCATATCATGTGAACTTATAATAATCGTGCGTTTTTCTTCCTTAACGATTCTGTTTAGAATATTACGCAATTCATAACTAACCTCAACATCCAAACCGAGAGTGGGCTCATCCAGCAAGATGACATCCGTATTAGCTAATAGTGCTACAGCGATTGCTAGCTTTTGTTGCATCCCCCGGGATAATCCATTGACCAGCTCATTCTCCTTTTCCTTAAGGTTGAATTGCTCTAATAATTTATCCGCTTGATAGGCCACTTGCTTCCGAGAGTAACCCCGGTTACCCGCGAAATATTCTAGGTTTTCCCGGACAGTAAGACGCCAATATAAATTTCGGTTCCCCTCTAATACAGCACTAATATGCTCTAGAGCTTTGAGTCTCTTCTTACCAATATCTAATCCATTAATGGATATAGAACCAGCATCCGATTTTAACAAACCACAGAGCATCTTGATCGTTGATGTTTTCCCAGCACCATTGGGTCCTAATAAACCGAGAACCTCTCCACGATTCACATGAAAAGAAACATCACGAACGGCATGGATCTTCTCTTTCGTTTTTCTTTTCCCATACACCTTGCTAATACCCCGTACTTCTATCATCTTCTCCACCCTATAACCATCCTCTCCGTACGATATAAAAAGTATCAAAAGTGATTCCATTGATATATTTATTATATTTTAGGTTCTCAATTTATTTACCCGGCTTCAGATGGATAATTTATCCGCCTGAGGATGGAGATTTATGTAGTGGTTGTGTTTGTATAAGTAACGAAAAAAAACACATCTCTTGAGATGTGCAGTGGAAGTTCTTTTGTCATGACGAATAGACAGTTTTGTTTTTGCCGGTCTTTTTGGCTTGATAGAGCAAGGAATCCGCGTCACTGAAAAAACGTGATTTACCCATACCATGAACGTATCCGGACAGTCCGATGCTGACCGTGACTCGACGGCCTTCCATTTCCGGGTGATTGAGATGACAGATCGTTTCTCTAGTATGTTCACATACATCGAAAGCTTGCTCCAAGGTCTTTGCGGGAAAAATGATGGCGAATTCTTCTCCACCGTATCGGGCGATAATCTCATCCGAAGTAAACGACTGCTGCAGAATGTCGGCCACTCTCTTCAAGATGACGTCTCCGACCGCATGCCCGTAAGTATCGTTGATGGATTTGAAATTATCGATATCGATAACCGCGATTTGGAGCGGCATCTTGTTCGTCTCGCAATGTTCGATCGTATGATCAAGATATTCCTGAAATGTCCTGTGATTGTATAGATCTGTCAAAGCGTCGGTTTTGCTTAACCGTTCCATGATGATGTTCTTGATCAGCAAATCACGTTCAGAGCGTGAAGTCTTGATCAGTCTCTCCATCATGTCATTTCCTCTGTGGAGCAGTTGCACAAGAATCAAATATTCGCCACTCAGAATATAGAACAGGGCAAACCGTTCATAAATCGTCATATGATCCCAAATCAATGGGAACAGGATATACATAGTCCCCAGCATGGAGATTACCATCAAAAAGGCGAATGTTAGGTGTCTTTTTGTAAAATGGAAGGCTGCGACCAACATCGGAATCATCATAACATACTGCATGCCGATTAGCGTCTTATTCCCATAAATCAGAACAGCACCAATCAAGATGCCCGTTAAGATAATTGTGTAGGGACGCGATTTCCTATAGTAGCGCTCCATCAGTTCAATCGCCGAGACGAGCGTAACTTGTACACAGGTAGGAATAGCCATCGTATAAATCAAGAAATGTTGCACAGTTTCCGGATTCAGTTTCATCTTAATAAAGAGGGCGACACTCTCTGCTACTAAGGAAATCAAGACAACAATCCAATAGCCGTTCAGAATCTTTCTTTGCCATTTCCCTACATCTTCAAGCAGTTCTTGTTCTTGTGTCAGCATGATCGCATCCAATCAATTGGTGTCATAATTTTCCTAGTCTCTTCTGGGATCTGCACGGCACGATACGGCTTAGCAAGAGTCCACTATATAAAAATATCTTCAATCTCTAATGACTGCTTAGGAGATGATAAGTCTATAAACTGATCTCCAATCTGCACAAGTGGACGGAAATAATCACTCGGATTAGTCATTATTATTTTGCCGACTTGTCTATCCTTAAAGAGGACCTTTTTACCAATAAAATTAGGAATCATATTTAGTATGAAAGTGTGGGCTATTGTTGCATCTAACTCTGTAAAACTAACTCTATGAATTACTCTCCATTATATCAATGTAGTCTATTTTATGTTTGTTTAGATCATCCAAAATATTTGAAGTCATCGTAGCTCCTGCGGAAATGACAACAACACCATAGGAGTTGAATGTATCATTAGCTAATACATCTCCATCACGAACTTCTGAAATATGCAACCTCATTCGACCATTTCACCAACTTTGATTTGAGTTAATGATTTCAGTCCTCATCTGGCTAATTTTGTGAAATATAGTTGTTTGTACCTAGTTATATAGTACTGCCTTTTTTGTCTTTTTGGAAGATGAAAGTGTATGTATTTCAAAAAAAGGGCTGTCCCATACCATCAAAAGCCCTCATCTACCTAATCAGATGAGGGCTATTTGGCTATTATTAATTTTCTAAGATGATAATTCCTGCTTGAGATGCTTCATTAATTTATGCTCATGCAAAGGATTTGGGCAAGTCGTTAAACCCACCTTGCACCGCGCTAATATTAGTCAATACACCTCCCTGCCTATCCAAAATTTAGACCCTCAGCGAGCCACGGAACCCCCTGGCGCCATAGTAAGATTCCGCACCGTTATGATACACGAAGACATTACCGTAGCGGAAATCAGCAAAGATAGCACCACCGAGTTTTCTAATCTCAGAAGGTGTTTTCACCCAACTCGATGTTTTCGTATCGAAATTTCCAAGCTTCTGCAACTCGCGATATTGTTCTTCCGTTAAAAGCTCAATGCCCATGGTATCCGCCATATCAATAGCGCTATTTTTCGGTTTATGTTCTTTCCTTGACTTCAGGGCTTCACCGTCGTAACAAACACTTCTGCGGCCTTTAGGACTTTCCGCTGAACAGTCATAAAAAATGTATTCACCTGTCTCTTCATCATGACCAACAACATCCGGTTCACCGCTGGTTATTTCCATTTCATGGAGCGACCACAGTTTTTCAGTATTATCTTCCAGCCTAGCTTGTACTTTAGCCCAATCAAAACCTTTATGGCGGTTCATATTTTTCTCAAAACGAGTTTTCAATGCTCTGAGTAGTTCTTCATGTTGTTCTGGTGATAACTTTTCATTTATCATAATGAACCCTCCTTGAAACTTGCGAAACTTCATTACAATATTACCATAATCATAAATCCTTATTGCATAGTCCTTCCATCCCGGGTTGTAGAATGTATGAAGATATATCTTTTCACATACGCTCAAGTCAGCATGTCTCATCGAGGTAATTGTTATTTGGCTGGCTCTTGTTTGAAAATGATTTTAAATATCGGATAGAATACCCAGAAGGAAATCATAGCATTGATCATCATTGTAATAACGTCTGCTAATGCTTCACCAGTTGAACCCATTTCCCATGTATTCATTAGTAAGTTATATACAGGGGCTTTATAGAATCCTTGAGCAGCGGCAGCACCGATGGTTATTACAATATAAGCAAGTACATACCAAAAAGCAGCCAGCCAAATGTTACTGTTTGATTTAAATGTAATATTTCTCTGTGCGAAAAAATTAATAATCTGTGCGAATCCAATCGTTATTTGCACGGCGAGGAAATAGGCCAGCCCACCTCCGCCCCCGGATGCCAGTGAACCTGCTACATAATCGAATAGATAATACACACTTCCATCAAAGTTATGCCCGAATTGGAGAACTTGAAGACTTGTATTTACTAAAGCTGTTTGTGCGAATAAGAGTTTAAGTAAAGGCATTAAAATAAGTTGTAATATCGTCATTCCAGTACTCAGCAGAAAGAATACGATGAATTGTGCAATATTAGGATGTTTCTCCTTGTAGTTATTCCAAAAACCTAATTTCCCTGCAGCTTTTTTCTCATAGTTGATATTTAAATCACTCATTCTATTCTATATCTCCTTTGTCGCTACCGCTTTAGTCTTTATTACCTTGGCTACTTTCACCTTGTTACTTCTTTCCTTCAATACATGATTCAAACCTTTGAAGAAATGACTATTGACCATCATCAAGATCCCATCTAACATCGGCATATTCAGAACACCACCTGTCATTCTTGCAATTCCCCTAAATGGCATATGATAGACAGACATCATGATGATATTAGCTGTGCTTCTCTTTCCTATCTTTATTAAGAACCAGTGTGCAAAAACCATGACATAATAGGCCAATCTTGCAGATCCTCCCTTGGCATATCGGCACTGGGCAATCGTGTCGTTGTAGCCAAGTGGTATGGATCGATCCCATTTGGCTACAAGTACTTTATATCCAATTAGGCTTTCAAATTCTTCTACCGCAACATCGTTTGCTTTACCGGAGTAATAAGTTGGAAGTTGGTCTTTATCATATGGAAGTGGCGCCCCAGTACCTTCAACAACAATCGTATCTATCAATCGGATATCCGCACTTGATGCACCCAAGATGATTTCATATTCAGCTTCTTCTATTTCCCATTGATTACTCTTCACATTGAAATAACGGAACGTCTTATCGTCAAAAGCAATCGTTAACGTCTTCGTTTCACCCGCATTTATAAATACCTTAGCAAATCCTTTTAACTCCTTCTTAGCTCTGAAAATATCATCGGATTTACAACCTACGTACAACTGTGCAATCTCCATTCCGGCAACATTCCCGGTATTGGTCAATTTAAATGTGACTTCATCCTTCGTAACTTGAATGTCTGAGTACTCAAAAGTGGTATAACTGAGTCCATATCCAAACGGGAAAAGAACATCTTTATTTGTTGTATCATAATAGCGATAACCAATATAAATACTTTCTCGATATTCTACGCTAACCTCTTTACCCGGAAAATGGTGATAGGAAGGTGTATCCTCGTACTGCAACGGATAGGTCTCGGCCAATTTTCCTGAAGGATTCACTTCACCCGTCAAGACGCGAAGAATGGCGCTTGCTCCTGCCTGTCCCGCTAAATATCCATGGACTAATCCTTTCACCTTATCCAACCAAGGCATTTCTACTACGGAACCACAAGAGAGAATCGCCACAATATTCGGATTCACTTTATACAAAGAGTTTAATAGTTGAATCTGATTATCAGGAATCTTCAAGCTTGGTCGATCTAGTCCTTCAGCTTCTGTAACTTCATCTAAACCCATATAGAAAAGAACAACATCTGACTCTTTTGCAAGCGTGCATGCTTTATCCATTTTTGTCGTATTTTTCTTACCGTAACGTTCAAAACCGGGCTCATATCCAATATTAATTATTCCCGATTGGTCGAAACCATCTAATACATTATCCAATTTTGTTGGATTTACAATCGAGGACCCAGCTCCTTGGTACCGTGGTTCCTTAGCAAAATCTCCAATTACAGCAACTTTCACACCCTTATTAAGGGGTAATATATTGCCTTCATTTTTAAGAAGGACGATGGACTCTTCAGCAGCACGCTGTGCTACCTTGTGATGCTCCTCCATATCAAACTCTTGTTGAGAATTCGTATGAACTTCCTCTGTTGCAAATATAAGCTCAAGTAATCGATCTACACACTCATCCAACACATCTTCTTTGATTTTCCCACTTTGAATAGCCTGAATAATTTCTTCATTGGTCTCACCAGCGGTTGTTGGCATTTCCAATTCGTTACCCGCGACTAAGCCTGCTACACGATCATTACTTCCGCCCCAATCCGTAACAACAACCCCATCGAAATCCCATTCATCACGTAGAATTTCCTTCATCAAATGGATGTTTTCATTGGTGTAACTTCCATTTAACTGATTATAGGAAGACATCACCGTCTTCGTCTTCCCTTCCTTAATAGCAATTTCAAATGCAGTCAGATAAATTTCTCGAAGCGTTCTTTCATCGACAATGGTATCTATCGACATACGTCTTTCTTCCTGATTGTTCACCGCAAAATGCTTCACACAAGCAGCAATTCCATGGGATTGGATGCCTCGAATATAACCAGCAGCCATTTTACCAGCGAGATAGGGATCTTCGCTGAAATATTCGAAGTTTCTTCCGCATAGTGGGTTTCTCTTCATATTAATGCCCGGTCCTAAGAGAACGTCGACCTTCTGCACAACAGCCTCTTTCCCAAGATAATCTCCTATTTGTTCTCCTAGTTCTACACTCCAGCTATTAGCTATGGTTGCAGCTGTTGGGAAACAGGTCGCTGGTATACTCGCATTCAGACCCAGATGGTCTGCTGCTTCCGCCTGTTTTCTAATTCCATGGGGTCCATCTGAAAGAAACATGCTGCGGATTCCAAGCCGCTCTATGTTTTGCGTTTGCCAGAAATCTTTCCCTGACATGAAAGACGCCTTCTCTTCTAAAGTCATTTTTCCAATGAGATCTTTATATTTCATCTTAGATTCCTCTTTTTGTTTTATTCTCAACTGATGTAAATTCTGTCTACGCTTTCATTTGCAAGTACATGTTTGCAGTAATCTAAATCTAACCCCTATCACACAAATTCTCCATCAACGAAATAGTTAGAGGGGGTAACTATTCGTTTAACGCATAGAAAAAAGCCATTTTGATGGAGTTATTGACATCAAAACGACTTATTTTTTTTCAAGAATATATTCTTTCACGTAACTTCGGAATAACGAAACTGCCTTAGACTGAATATCTCTTTTTCTGCTGATCAAGTAAATATTTTGAGGGATTTTCTCTATTAATCTTATGGTTTTTAACTTTTCATTGTGATATGACTTTTCAACAAGATCTACTGAAATAGCAACATATCCATTCTCTTCACATAGGATGTGTGCCGTTGATATATTTCCAAATTCATGAACAATATGAGGTGTGAATCCATAGTCTAGGCACTTATCCACCAAATTATGTTCTTTACCTTTTTCCACAGATTTGATGACCAATTGTTCATTTTTTAATTCTTTGATCGAAATTTCATCTTTAGCTGCTAATGGATGCTTTTTAGACACTACGATCACAACTTCACCGGGCTGAATCAGCTCATATTCACAGTTATCAATTTCTTGCTCACCCAATACAATCCCAATATCAAATTCTTCTTGAAATATTCTACCCAGAGGATACTCATCCGGAAATTCTCTTAGTTTCATCTGGAATTCGGAATATATACTTGTGAATCTAAACAACATGTCTGGAGGTACTGTAGATGTTGTCGAAAAAGTTGTCATCACACTTAAAGTACCTTTGCCCCCGCTCATAATATCAATTTCTTTTTTGATGTCATCCATTAGATAACAGATATGTTTGGCTCGGGCATATAGTAACTCTCCACAGGCGGTAGCTTCCATTCCATGTGGACCTCTGGAGAATAATTCTGCTTCCAAGTCCATTTCCAGCTGTTTTATAGTCTTACTTAAACCTTGTGGAGTAATAAATAAGTCTTTGGCTGCCGAAGTAACACTTTTCTTTTCATACACTTTGATGAAGCATTCTAATCCGTCTTTATTCATACTTTTTTCCTACTAACATTGCTAGTTTCTTTACATTCTTGCGATCCATAAGCATCTTGCTTCTTTCCTTTAACACATGTCTCAAGCCTTTGAAGAAATGACCATTGACCATCATCAGAATCCCATCTAACATAGCCATATTCGCAACGCCGCCTGTCATTCTTGCAATACCCCTGAACGGCATATGATAGATTGACATCATAATCAGATTAGCAGTTTCCCTTTTTCCAATTTTTCTTAAATACCAATGGGCAAAAACTACGACATGATAGGATATTCTTGCAAATCCCCCCTTTGCATACTGGCATTGAGCGATTGTATCGTTGTAACCAAGTGGTTTGGTTCGATCCCATGTAGGAACAGGCACTTTATATCCAATTAAGTTTTCGAATTCTTCTACAGTAACATCGTTTGTCTTTCCAGAATAATAGGATGGAAGTTTAGACTTATCATATGGAAGTGGTGCTCCTGTACCTTTCACCAAGATGGTATCCATCAATCTGATATCCACACTAGAAGAACCAACCATCACATTATATTCCGCTTCTTCTATTTCCCAACTGTTTGTCTTCACATTGAAATAACGAAATGTCTTATCGTCAAAAGGGATCGTAACCGTCTTGGTTTCACCCGCATTGATAAATACCTTTACGAATCCTTTTAATTCCCTTTTCGGTCTGAAAATCTTATCAGATTTACATCCAATGTATAGCTGTGAAATTTCCATCCCTGCAACTCTTCCTGAATTTGTTAACTTCAGCGTTACTCCGTCCCTCGTCACTTGGATATCCGAGTATTCGAAAGTTGTATAACTAAGCCCATATCCAAATGGGAAAAGCACATCAATATTCGCAGTATCGTAATAACGATAGCCAATATAAATACTTTCTCTATACTCTACACTGGCTTCCTTACCTGAAAAATGGAGAAAAGAGGGTGTATCCTCATAACGAACAGGGTATGTTTCTGCTAATTTACCTGAAGGGTTTACATCACCTGACAAAACTCTAAGGATCGATCTTGCTCCTGCCTGTCCACCTAAATATCCATGTACTAACCCTTTTACTTTATCAATCCATGGCATTTCTACTGCGGTACCACAAGAAAGAATCGCCACAATATTAGGATTCACTTTATACAAGGCGTTTAATAAATCAATTTGGTTCTTGGGAATTTTCATACTTTGCCTATCGAGTCCGTCTGCCTCTGTCACTTCATCCAGACCAATATATAATAGAACGACATCTGCTTTTTCTGCTAATGCACATGCATGATTTACTTTTTCCCCATTGTTCTTTCCATAACGTTCAAAACCAGGCTCATACCCTATGCTGATAATTCCTGATTCTTCAAAACAATTCAAAGTATGATCCAGAATGGTTGGGTTAACAATGGAAGATCCCGCACCTTGGTATCGTGCGTCTTTAGCAAAATCGCCTATGACAGCCACTTTTTTCCCGAATCGAAGCGGCAATATATTGTCTTCATTTTTGAGAAGGACGATGGACTCTTCTGCTGCCTTCTGTGCTACTCTATGATGCTTCTCTATATCAAACTCTACATGATGTTTCTTATAAGCTTCCTCTGTTGTAAATATAAGTTCAAGTAATCGATCTACACATGCATCTAATACTTCTTCTTTGATTTTGCCACTATGAATGGCCTCAATAATTTCTCGATCCGTCTCTCCGGCAGTTGTCGGCATTTCTAACTCATTCCCAGCTAGCAACCCAGCCACACGATCATTGCTTCCGCCCCAATCTGTGACCACAACCCCTTTATAATCCCATTCACGACGTAAGATATCTTGCATCAAATGCATGTTTTCATTGGTGTAAGTCCCGTTCAATTTATTATAGGAAGTCATGATCGTCATCGTATTACCTTCCTTAACTGCAATTTCAAAAGCAGTCAGATAGATTTCCCGAAGCGTCCTTTCATCAACGATTGTATCAATCGACATCCGTCTTTCTTCCTGATTATTCACAGCAAAATGCTTCACACAAGCTGAAATCCCATGGGATTGAACCCCTCTGATATAACCAGCAGCCATTTTACCAGCAAGATATGGATCTTCGCTGAAATACTCGAAGTTTCTTCCGCATAGGGGGTTTCTCTTCATGTTCACACCAGGTCCCAAGAGAACATTAACTTTCTGTGCGACAGCCTCTTCCCCAAGATACTCTCCAATTTTTTCTCCTAGTTCTACATTCCAGCTATTCGCTACGGTAGCAGCTGTTGGAAAACAAGTTGCTGGAATACCTGCATTAAGACCCAACTTATCTGACGCTACCGCCTGCTTTCTAATTCCATGGGGACCATCAGCAAGAAACATACTGCTGATTCCAAGCCGATCTATGTTTTGCGTTTGCCAGTAATCTTTGCCTGACATTAAAGAAGCTTTCTCTTCTAAAGTCAATTCTTTAATTAAATCTTTATATTTCATCTTCGATTCCTCTTTTTATAATTTAAACGGTACCCCTAAAGGAGTACCGCCGAAACCACTTATAATTTACTGTTATTGTACAAAAAATAACGATATAAATCTATCGTGGGTTATATTAATTAAATCCGATAATTTTTTGTGATACCTTGTATGCACCTATTGAAATGCTACGACCGAATCGTCCCGGTAGATGAATAAGATTTCCTAGTAAGCCATATCTTAGTTGATGATACAATACCGAGTCTCTTTCTTTGATATATTGCAATAATTCTTTTTTCTTCTGTAGATTTCCCTTGGTTCCAGAGCGAATTAATAAAATCGCAGATATGACGGTGACGATTTCCAAATGATGAAGTAGGTACCTTCTCAGCTTAGCGTTTCCGATCTCTTCGTGCCGTACTTCCTCGATCATGAGCTTGTTTACTTTTACTTGTTGATCGATACGAGCGATCATCACGCTCTCGTTCACCGACTGATCCTCTCTGCCGATAAAATAACGATAGAAATCGACGTTCAGATAATAGATCTTCTCGACATACGCAAGCGGTTTATATACATATAAGTTATCTACATAGAATGTGTGCTTCGGAAGCTCTAACCGGCAATCCCTCAACAACTGCGTTCTATATATAATGGAATGCATCATTAGATACTGACCTTTGCCGAAATACTCCGTATCATCCCAACTGAATATGACATTCTCCGGTAGAACATCTTCATACTTCATTACTTTCTTGTACTTTGTGCCTTCTTTCTCGTACACAAAATTGCTGATAATCATGTCAACGGGGTTGTTCTCCTCGACGAAGCCTCGTAAAGTTCGTAGCACTTGTTCATAGGCTTTAATGTCCACCCAGTCGTCGCTATCAACCACCTTAAAGAACATCCCGGTTGCATTTCGAATGCCTGCATTCACAGCTTCTCCATGTCCACCGTTCTTCTGATGGATCACTTTCACGATCGTCGGAAATTTTCTGGCATAATCATCGGCAATTTCCGCCGTTTCATCAACAGACCCATCGTTAATGATTAGAAGCTCGACTTCTTCACTTCCGGGTAAGAGAGACTCGATACAAACTCTCATATATTCTTGAGAATTATAGCAAGGAATGACTACTGATAATAATTTCATACTTACACAACCTTTGCTTGTATTCACTACTTTTGCTTGAATATAATTTTTAGAATCGGGAAGAAAATCCAGAAGGAAATCGCACTATTAATAATCATTGTGATGAGGTCTGCAGTCGTTTCACCAACGGAACCCATCCCCCATGTGTTCATGAATAAGTCGTAGATCGGAGCTTTGTAGAATCCTTGAGCAGCAGCAGCACCAATGGTAATCAGCAGATACGCAATGAGATACCAAAAGGCCGCCTTCCAGACGTTTCCGCCAGACTTGAACGTAATGCTTCGCTGTGCAAAGAAATTAATGACCTGAGCAATCCCGATCGTGATTTGAACCGCGAGGAAGTAGGCAAGTCCTCCTCCTCCACTGGCGGATATAGCACCTGAAGCATAATCGAATACATAATAAGGACTTTCATCGAAATTTTGTCCGAGTCGTAAAATTTGAAAACTAGTATCTATCAGCAAAGTCTGCTCAAACATCTTCTTAAATGCAGGCATCAACACCAGCTGCAATACGGTGATTCCGTTGCTTAGCATGAAAAAAACAAGAAATTGTGCTATATTCGGATGCTTCTCCTTGTATCTTGTCCAGAGTCCTACCGGTCCTGAAATCATTCTTTTAAAACTTGCGTTTATGTTACTCATATTACCCTCCTCTTGCCGCGGGATCTAGTGTTACTTCTTACCTTTGGTTCTCCGTGCCAGCTTCTTTCTTTCCTTAACGAGATGACGTACACCCTTTAGGAATTGTCCGTTTACAATCATTAGGATCCCATCCAGCATCGGCATATTGATAGCGCCGCCCGTCATTCGAGCTACACCTCTGAAGGGCATATGATAGACGGACATCATAATCAGATTCGCCAGTTCGCGCTTACCGATTTTTTTCAACAACCAATAGGAAAAAGAAAGCAGCCGGAAGGCCAATCTTGCCAATCCACCTTTTGCATACTGGCATTGAGCTATCGTATCGTTGTACCCGAGCAACTTCGTACGATCCCAAGTGGATACTGGCACTTTACGGCCGATCAAAGCTTCAAATTCATCTATGCCCACCTGATTGATTTTTCCCGAATAATATGTCTGCAGTTTCTCCTCCTCATAAGGAAGCGGTGCTCCCGTCCCTTTCACGAACAAGGGTTCTTTCAATTTAATGTCCGTGATGGATGCTCCGATCATCACTGAATAGTCTGCTTCTTCAACTTCCCACTTGTTCGTCTGCACATTGAAATAACGGAACGTTTTGTCGTCAAAAGGAATATTCACAACTTTCTTTTCGCCTTCACACAAGAACACCTTTACAAAACCCTTCAATTCCTTGTTCGGTCTAAAAATCGAACCGGATTGGCATCCGACGTACAGTTGCGCAATTTCCGATCCATCCCTATTTCCCGTATTCGTTATGGAAAAGCTTACACCATCCTTACCAACCTCAAGATCGGAGTATTCGAATGTTGTATAACTAAGACCATATCCGAAAGGAAAACGAACGTTTATATTTGCGGTGTCATAATAGCGATACCCAATAAACAACCCTTCCCGATACTCTACACTGACTTCCTTCCCCGGGAAATACCGATAAGCAGGTGTATCTTCGTAACGAAGAGGGTACGTCTCGGCCAGTTTTCCCGAAGGATTCGTCTCACCGGACAATATGCGAAGCACTGCCTTCGCTCCTGCTTGGCCACTCAAATAGGCATGCAGCAATCCTTTTACTTTATCGATCCAAGGCATTTCGACAACTGATCCGCAGGAGAGGATCGCAATAATATTCGGATTCACACGGTGTAGGGCATCTAACAAATGTATTTGATTCTGAGGAATCATCGCATTGGGCCGATCTAATCCTTCCGCTTCAGTCGCCTCGTCTAAACCTATATATAGTAGAATCACTTCGGACTTTTTGGCCAGCTCGCATGCTTCCTCTACTTTTTTCCTATTTTGTTTACCGTAACGTTCATAACCAGGTTCGTAACCTACGATGGCAAATCCTGACTCCCCTAACACATCTAGCGTTTGATCTAATTTGGTCGGATTAACGATCGAGGAACCAGCGCCTTGATATCGCGCATTCTTGGCGAAATCGCCGATAATAGCAGCTTTAACGCCTTTCTTCAGCGGTAAAATATGACTTTCATTCTTAAGTAGTACAATAGATTCTTCCGCAACCTTCTGCGCTACGCGGTGATGTTCTTCAATATCGAACTCTTGTTTATACGGCTTCGAGTATACTTGTTCTGTCGTAAATATAAGGTCAAGCAGTCTATCTACGCTTACATCCAACACTTCTTCCTTGATCTTTCCACTTTTGACGGCCTCGATAATTTCCTGATCCGTCTCCCCTGCCGTTGTTGGCATCTCAAGTTCATTGCCAGCTAACAGCCCTGCAACACGATCATTGCTTCCGCCCCAATCCGTCACGACAACGCCTTGATAATTCCACTCTTCGCGCAGGATTTCCTGCATAAGATGTATATTTTCATTGGTATGGACGCCGTTCAACATATTGTAAGCGGACATAACCGTCTTCGAATTTCCTTCTTTGATCGCAATTTCGAATGCCGTGAGATAAATTTCCCGTAGCGTTCTTTCATCGACGATGGTATCAATCACCATCCGTCTTTCTTCCTGATTGTTTACGGCAAAATGCTTCACACACGCAGATATACCATGCGACTGAATTCCGCGGATCATCCCTGCCGCCATTTTCCCAGCAAGGTATGGATCTTCACTGAAATACTCGAAGTTTCTGCCGGCTAGCGGGCTTCTCTTCATATTGATTCCGGGGCCCAGCAGCACATTTACCTTCTGAGCAACAGCTTCAATTCCTAGATATTCCCCCATGGTTTCCATCAGCTGTTGATTCCAGCTATTGGCTACCGTAGCGGCTGTCGGAAAACATGTCGCTGGAAGGCTCTCATTCAGACCGAGATGGTCTGCTGCTTCCGCTTGTTTTCGTATGCCATGCGGTCCGTCCGCAAGAAAAATGTTGTTAATGCCAAAGCGCTGAATATCTTCTGTTTGCCAGAAATCCTTCCCTGACATTAATGATGCCTTTTCCTCTAACGTCATTTTATTGATCAATTCATTGTATTTCATCGTATGGTCCTCATTTTTATTTTGGCGGTACCCCTACGGAGTACCGCCAAATTTATTTTTATAGAGTTCGGTTCAGTCCTTACGCCACTTCTTGTGCGTCAGGTTTACGCTTCCGGAAGATAAAGTAGAAGCCTGTAATAATCCCTAGTGCCAGAAGAACGTCAACGATGATCGTGATGACAACCCATTGAGGCATATCCGTACTGATCCCGTTCTCCATACCGTTACTGTTGGCCACGGTGTACAGTACATTATGCGCATTGTCTCTCATCGCCCATAATGTATCATTGCTGTCTGCGTTGATTTCTGGTACGCCGAACGGCGCAACACCAGTAAGCAGAATATCATTCCCTGCCCGGAAAGCAAGATCAGCGATCATGTAAGGATAAGAAACGTTAATAAAGAAGTCTGTATTTACAATTCCTTTAAAGCCCCACTCATTACGAAGCACTTCTTTCAGCAGAGCTGGGCTTGCGCCAGCCCAAGTATTACCGATACTGTTGAATCCAGACATAGCTCCTTGAGCGCCGCCTTCTTTCACCGCATACTCGAACCCTTTCAGGTAGATTTCGCGGATCGCTTGCTCATTGCTCCAGGTCAGAACGCCCTTCACTCGGTTAATTTCTTGATCATTGAGTGCAAAGTGCTTCATGTAGGCGAATCCGCCATGGCTTTGATAGCCCTTCGTAACTTCGGCAGCAAACTTTCCTGAGAGTAGACCGTCTTCAGAGTAATACTCGAAGTTTCTACCGCCGAAAGCGGAACGGTGGATGTTAACGCCTGGCGCATACCAGCCGCTCACATTATATGCTACAGCCTCAGCTCCTACCGCATCGCCCATTGCCTCTCCAAGCTCAATGTTCCAAGTTTGAGCAAGCATTGTCTCTGAAGGGAAAGCAACCCCTGACATTGGATCCTTAGACAGAAGCGCGCTGATGCCTGCAGGTCCATCGTAATCAACTGTAGCCGGTTTACCTACGGATGCCAATTCAAGCGTCCGATAGCCGCCTAATGTTCCGAGCGAAACGAGTTCTTGCACTGTTAATTGGTCAAGCATTTCATTCCAGCTCTCGTCGTTGTAATCAACGCCGACGTAGTCGCTTAACATCTTCCCGTTAGCTACACCCGTTGTTGGCGCATTCTCCTGCTCGTCGGCAGGAATGTCATATCGCTTACTGTTGATGTAATCCACGAATGCAGCGTCTACAACCTTACCTCTTACTTGTTCCGTCGCGCCCTCAGCAGCATTCACCGTATAGGTATCACTCGTATTCAGGACATCCATATTAGCAAAGCCGTTTGCCCGTGATAAGTAAGCCTCAATACTTCCTTGGCCAGTTACTAAATCGTCAAATTGGTTGACGGATGCCTGTTGATCGCTAGAGCGACCGGTGGAGTCGTATACGACCTGAGCCAGCGTCTTGGAGCCAGCATCAGCAATTTTGTCATGTGAATTTTTCATAAGCATTAACTGATATTCGCCTTGCTCAAGCACATAAGAACCTGTGCTGCTGTATACTTTGTTGTCATCGTAAGATGCCATATCTTCAACCTTGAACGTAAGCTTCACTGTCTCCGATTCGCCCGGTTTCAACGAGTCTGTTTTTGTGAATGCGGCAAGCTCAATGGAAGACTTCTCAATTTGCCCAGTGAATGGAGCGGAATAATAAAGCTGAACGACTTCCTTTCCGTCAACCGAGCCGGTGTTCGTCACTTTAACGTCGACCGAGATATCAGTTTCGTTCCAAGTCAAGCTGTTCGGCACCACTTCTTGTGCGAACGTTGTATAGCTTAAACCGTGACCGAATGGGAAGTGAACTTTCTCGTCATAGTTGATTGCGCCCTCAGAAGCAGCGGTCTCATAATAACGGTAGCCTACAAAAATCCCCTCGGCGTAATTAACATACGTTAGTGGAACATTATTTTTGTCGACAGCTGCAGAGTAGGAACCATCGCCGTTGTCGATGACGTATCTAAAATCCCCGAAGTTCTGCATAGCCGGTGCGTCCAGAACATCCGTCGCAAACAGATCAACCGTTTTTCCGGATGGATTAAGCTCACCGGACAATACTTTACCAAGCGAAGCGAATCCTGTCTGACCTGGTCCTGCAACCGTCACGATACTCTTAATTTGGCTGTAATCGTTGACCCATTCCAGTTCGAATGTATTTGATCCGTTTACAATCAGTAGAATCTTGTCGAATTGCTTCGTAACGGCATCGATCATACCTAGTTCACGATTACTTAACTCCAGGTAATGCTTGTTCGGGTCTAAATCGTCCGAATTACCGAATCGTTCCCCGCTTGGACCCATTGTACTTCCATTCGGATCATAGGTGTCAGGGCCGTCTAATACAGCCGGAAGGTCTTTACCTTCGCCACCTGCACGGGCAAGGAAGATAACAGCGGTATCCGAGAACTCAGTTGCCTGCTTCATTCTCTCCTCAGTGTAGAACTCGGACGCCACAGGTTCTGGAATCGTCCAATCATATCCCTCGATTCCTGATACCGGTCTTTCGATTCCAGTAGCGATGTAATCATTATATAACTGCTCGTTCACCTCGAACCCAGCCGCTTCTAAGCCAGCTCTCGGCGTTACAGCCGTCGATGCGTCCGCCGCACCGGATCCCGACCCCAAGTATACAGGCGCCGTAAAGCTCCATCCGAACACGTTCACTTTCTTGTTTGTCGTTATCGGCAGCATGTTGTCATTGTTCTGAAGAAGGACAAGTCCTTCATCCGTGATCTGCTGTGACACCTCTTCTGAATGCGCACGAGCATCCTTCGCTTCCGGTGTCGTGATGTCGATCTTGGTGAAATACGCTGTAATGACATCAGAGTAATAAGACAGTGCGACATTACCCCCAACACCGATGATTAGTAAGATGGATAACAATGAACTCATAATAATACGGAATTTTTTCTTTCTTTTTCCTGCCATATCTTTTTGCCCCCCAATATTTGATTTTAAATCGCTTTCATTTTTTTACAATGTAAGGTTAGCGCGCTTTTTCGATTGCAAAGTAAGCATAACGTATCGATGTCGAATGCAAAATCAACGAAAAGTTAGGGGGGGGTAACTTTTGGTTTAGTGTAAGAAAAACGAATGCCTCTTGATTCATTAGTTGCTTCCTTTCTACATTTGCGGGCATAATAGTATCATTCTATTTATCCTTTTCTAAACGAATGGACATATTTATTGCAAATGCAGGAGGAGACCCTTATGTATGATTACTTAATCGTGGGTGCAGGTTTGTTCGGAGCCGTATTCGCTTACGAGGCGAAACAAAGAGGCAAACGTTGTCTTGTTATCGACAAAAGAGACCATATCGGCGGCAACGTATATACCGAAGAGATGGAAGGGATCAACGTCCATAAATACGGCGCACATATCTTCCACACCAACAATAAGAAGATATGGGATTATGTAAACCGTTTTGCGGACTTTAACCGATATACGAACTCTCCGTTGGCGAATTATCAAGGAGAGATTTATAATTTGCCTTTCAACATGAATACCTTCCAGAAATTATGGGGGGTCGTCAAGCCCGATGAAGCGAAACAAATCATTGAGAACCAAAAGAAAGCCGCCGGGGTCACAGAGCCCAGAAATCTTGAGGAGCAGGCGATTTCATTGGTAGGTACCGATATTTATGAAAAACTGATCAAGGGCTACACCGAAAAGCAATGGGGAAGGTCCGCCAAGGATTTACCCAGTTTTATCATTAATCGTCTGCCGGTTAGATTTACCTATGACAATAATTATTTTAATGACCGGTATCAAGGCATACCGATCGGTGGTTACCATGCGATCATTCAGAACATGTTAGATGGCATTGATGTCAGATTGAACATTGATTTCTTTGAGGACCGCGAACAGCTCACGACATCGGCAAAAAAGGTTGTTTTCACAGGAATGATCGATCAATATTACGAATTCAAATACGGGGTCTTAGAATATAGGAGTTTGAAATTTGAAACCAAGGTTATGGATACAGATAACTACCAAGGGAATGCCGTTGTCAATTTTACGGACGCAAAAACGCCCTATACGCGAATCATCGAACATAAACACTTCGAGTTCGGCACCCAAACAAAGACGGTCGTAACTGAAGAGTACCCGATGGAATGGAAACCGGGACTTGAGCCTTATTACCCTATCAATGACGACAAAAACAACCAAATTATCAAGAAATATAAAGAGCTGGCCGACAAGGAATCAAATGTAATTTTCGGTGGCAGGTTAGCTTCGTATAAGTACTATGATATGCATCAAGTGATCGGAGAGGCGTTAACCACCGTCCAGAACGAGTTCAGATCGTAGTTTGTTTTGCCACAACGTATCAAACAAGGGGCAGACTCTGGTAACAATCGATCCCTTGTTTTGCGTTGAGCAACAATTATATGATCTACGCACCCCGTTACTTTAAAAGAAAAGATCGAAAATCCAACAATCCGGAGCCTTCGTAAGTAAAATATAGTGCCTGATTTCCCGGTTCCATATTATTGACATCTGTATGGAAATATGCGATTCATACTCTCCTCTGCCTAATAAAGGGCCATTATTAAGTCCACAACTGGTCATCTCTACCTGAGGAATCGTCCCATCTTCTCTTATCTCGATTGGTTCCGCTAGCCCCTGTCTGGAGTAATGATGGCGATTGGTTTGCCTGTGATAGAACACATACCATTGATCTCCAACCTGGACAATGCTGCCATGATTGTTCCCGGTGTAATTAGTTTCATCTTTATCCGAGCTTCGGCCATTAATCCATAGGTCTCCATTACTTACGATCGTTCCTTCATACACAAACCCACGCGGCATTACCTTTGAATCAGAATCAATCCAGTTATAATGCATAATCCAATATAACTAAAATCCATCGAAGACAATGTTGAAATCTAGGGCATTATACTCTGATTTTATAAAGAATATAGGAAACCATGTCCAATAGTAAGATTGGGATAAGGTAATCCTCGCTCCTCAATACAAAATTCAGCACACCGCTGGCCATAATGCGTCGATATACCGGTACACGGTGCGACTGCTGATCTCCAGACTGTCCGCGATCTGCTCAGCGGTAAGCTTCCTCCCGGATCGCAATATCCAAAGCATGGACAGCATGTTATCCAATTTCTCCATCGGGGGTACCTTCTTTCCTCGCGAAAATGAGTTCCCTAAATAAAAATCAGATCCAGAAAAGATTGGATAAGGTTGATTGGATTATCTAACCCCTTTTCAGCTTCGGAATGCTCGGCAGCATTTAATTCAACCAAACCGTGAATAAATGCGAACATGATTGCAGTTGATTGATTCGGCGATTTGCGGATATTCCCCGCCTTTTCCAGACAGTTTTCTACCACCTCAAATATAATAAAGGCAGAATTGTAAAGGTCGGGATATAGCTCTTTATCCCATTGCTTTTGGAACATCAATTTATAATACTCTTTGTTTGTTATTCCATAATCATAATAAGTGCACAAAATGGCATTCATTAGTCTTCGAGGATCATTTATGTTACCGATTAATTCGCGCATATTGTTGTTTAGCAGCTTAAAATTCTCACCTACGATAACCGCCAGCAGATCCTCTTTGCCTTTAAAATGCCTGTACACCGCACTTCGGGATAAATTCATTTTTTTACCCAAGTCGCGCATATTAAGGGCATCAATTCCTTGTAGCTCAATCATTTCTCTTGTGGTGTAAATCAGCTTTTGTTTTGTGTCATTATTATTTTTCATAACTCGCCTCTGCATAAAGGGATTGATATTAATTATGACTAATTTTATAGCACGACGTTGACACAGTCAACTTTACGGGTATATAATCACTTTATGTTGACAGTGTCAACATAAATAACTTCCTTATTTTCATACAAGGGCAGTTAATCTGAAGGAGAGTGGATGTTGAATGAATTTGCAGAAACAAACGGTTATCATTACAGGCGGGAACTCGGGATTGGGATATGAATGCGCTAAACAAATTGCTAAACATGAAAAAAATTATCATGTGGTGATAGCTTGCCGCAACGCAACTAAAGCCAAAATAGCAGTGGACTCGTTAATCCAAGAAACTAATAATATCAACATAACCTCCTTGGAGCTTGACCTTTCATCTTTGGAATCTATAAGAGATTTTGTAAGCAAGTATTCACAAATGGATTATCCGCCTTTATATGCACTTGTATGCAACGCAGGAGTACAGTTTATCGATAAAACGCATTATACAAAAGATGGGTTTGAAGCTACTTTTGGAGTCAATCATCTTGGGCATTTCCTCTTGGCCAATAGGTTGCTTGGACAAATCACTCAGTCAGGCAGAATCGTGTTAGTCAGCAGCGGAACTCATGATCCATTGAAAAAGACAGGAATGCCTGCACCAGCTTTTGTGGATCCTCAAATGATAGCCTACCCTGACCAAACGAACTCAAACGAAAATATGTCTTTAATGGGCAGACGCCACTACACGACTTCAAAGTTATGTAATTTATATTTCACCTACGAGTTGGCAAATCTTATAAATCAACAAACAGAAACAAATATTACAGTAAATGCTTTCGATCCGGGAATGATGCCAGGCACGGGACTTGCTCAAAGCTACACCCCATTTATGAAATTTGTTTGGAAGTACGTTCTACCTGCTTTAACGTTATTTTACCCGAATGTGAATACTGTACGTCAGTCCGGGAGAGCTTTGGCTTCTCTAGTAACTGATAGCAAGCATAATCAAACAACAGGGAAATATTTCGAAGGTACTAAAGAAATAAAATCCTCCGAACTCTCGTATAACCATGAGAATAGGAAACAGTTATGGAAGGCTAGTGTGGAGTTGTCGAAATTAAATAAAACGGAGACGATTTTTGAAGTAGGATTTTAAATTTACCGATAACAAATCCCGATTCACGATATATACGCCTTCACCTTTGGAGGTATCTAGTACATTGATAGGTAACTTTCTGCGATCAATAAGCCATTGTGCGAAAAAGGCACTCGTATCTGAGTGCCTTACTTCTTTGTCACATTTTATTAACATAAAACTTCAACTGTAAATCCTCCAGGCGTGATACTGTTTACTTGTTCTTCATTCTCCTGCGGAAAACCAATATGGTAACTGTCATATTTATATGATTTAGTTTAACTCTTGGATGACATTGGCTACTTCTAAAACTGTACCGATGGTTTCAATCTTAATCATAACTTCAATACTCTTCCTTTTATTCTTCACCCAAGTATTTAGATTTCCTGTAAGATGATGATATGAAAAAAATATTATCGTTCATGGATTGGGGTATATTCGCTCTTCGTTTATACCATTATATTTTGATGTTGTCCCGGGTTCTGGCAGTAAGTGAGTTTTCAAACCGAACGTTATTAAACGTGATCTGGCTGAGCATAGCCCTTGTCGTCCCTTTGCTGTTCTGGTTTCCTGGGCGGCGGATGAACAAAGCCTGGTTTTGCATACTGGAGCTATTGCTAGGTGGCTCTTATTATGTGAATACTGTCTTCCATCCAGATCTGACTTCAAGAGCAGACTACTTGTTGCCTAGTCTTACAATGGGATACTTATTGACTAAGCAGACGCTATGGATTATTCCCGCAGTTACTTTAATTCCTTTTACCTTTCAGTCTCACTTAAAATCACCTTGGGAACAAACGCTTAGTATCGGAGCAGACAATCTGTTATTCTGCTTCATCGGTATATGGGCAAGCTTCGTAGCCAATGCGTATTATCAGAAAAATGAACTGGTAGCCGAAGTGGAACAGCAAAATAAACTGTTAACCCACTACGCTGCTGAGATTGAGAAGATGACTTTACTTGAAGAGCGCAACCGCATGTCTAAGGAGCTTCATGATACACTGGGTCACTCCTTTATCTCACTCATTATGAGCCTTGATGCTTCCATAGCCCTTATGGATCGCAAACCTGCCGAGGTCAAAGATCGGTTAATTCGTTTAAGAACATTGGCTGAGCAAAATCTGGACGAAATGAGAAATATCGTACACGAAATGGGAGAAGAAGATGAAGAATCTACTCTTATGCAACAGGTTGAGGCGCTTATGGCTAGTTTCCAGGAGCACACTGCAACAGTCCTGACTTTGAATACATTTGGGGCAGCACAACCGATTAGTTTTGAAGTGCGACAAACGATCCTTCGGGTCATCCAGGAGTCTTTTACAAATGCATTAAAGCATGGGAAAGCGTCTCAACTGCATTTGGAGTTTCAATTCTCCGAGTCGATGCTGCAATTATCCATTCAAAATAATGGCAAACCGATTGATAGGCTGGAATATGGCTTCGGCTTGACCTCTATGAAACATCGGGTTGAGCGGCTGGGAGGTCGCCTGTTTGTATCATCCATGGTGGGAACTGCAGCGATCACCGAAGTCAGATGTGAAATTCCGCTGAAAGGAGCGATGCTGCATGGCAAAAATTAAAGTGCTGCTTGCCGATGACCAAGAATTAATTCTGGAGAGTCTACATATCGTACTGTCCATGGAAGAGGATTTAGAAATTGTCGGGTTAGCCAAAAATGGGGAAGAAGCAATCGAAGGCTGTGAGCAGTTTCAGCCCGATATTGTGCTGATGGATATTAATATGCCAGTCATGGATGGGGTTGCAGCAACGGCCATCATTAAAGAACGGATACCTTTAATCAAAGTTATCATGCTGACCTCCTACCGGGAAGTAGAATATGTGTTAGCAGCACTAAGCCATGGAGCAGAAGGTTATCTGCTCAAAGCCATCCATCCCAAGGATCTGGCTGCAGGCATACGGGTGGTACATGCGGGAGGGACTTTAATCACGCAGGAAATGGCAAGTAAAATGATCAAAAACATGAACAATACCACCACCACAAAAAGTAATGAATATGGACTCAGCGCCCGTGAAATAGAAGTACTACATAAGCTGGCTTCTGGCTTGCGCAATCAAGATATAGCTGAGGCGCTGTTTCTTAGCGAAGGAACAGTTAAAAATTACATCTCGACGATTTATTCGAAGCTTAATGTGAGGGGGAGACGGGAGGCCGCCCGTAAAGCCCGAGATTCAGGAATCATGGATCACTAATAAGTCAATATCCAAGAGGCTGGCACTTAGTATAGATGCCGGCTTCTTTTGGCATGGTCATATGATTAAATCATGACAAAAGCGCACTCTCTCTATATGACTTTTTCAGCCTATACTCATAACTATCAAGCGATAGAGGAGCTGAAGCAAGACATGAAGAAAATGACTGTATACAAAGAAAAGCAGCAAATTGGTGAGAAATTAAGTATATGGCGTTCAATAATGAGCTTTCCAATCATCTGGATGATTGTGGGGACGATCGGCATTATTCTCGTGGATGCACTATTTCGGCCATTAGCAGAGCAAACAGCGGGATTTGCCTCCCTTCTTTTAACACTAACGGCTGGGGTTGTGGCCATCATCATCTATTGGCTAACAATGAAATACATTGCCCGTCGATCAGTTCCTGAGATATCAAGAAAACGCGCAGGAATTGAAGCTGGCATGGGATTACTAATCGGAGCAATCTTTATGATCGTGTCTACTTTAATTATTGTTGCTGCAGGAGGTTATTCCCTTCAATGGGCGGGTGCTGCGGATGCAGGCTCAGTTATAATTCCTTCTATTACAGCAGCTCTAGGGGCAGCCATTGTTGAGGAACTTATCTTTCGCGGGCTTATGTTTCAAGCTATTCAGAAATTGGGGAACAGCTGGATTGCACTGGCTGTGACCTCACTATTCTTTGGAGTTGCCCATCTTGGAAATCCAGGAGCAACGCTATGGAGTGGGTTCGCTATCACCTTAGAAGCAGGGGTTCTACTCGGAGCCGCATTCTTGTGGCGACGGAACCTGTGGTTTGCCATGGGACTACATTTTTCCTGGAATGCAATTGAGGGTCTGCTTGGGATTCCCGTTTCTGGACACGCAGCAAGCGGTCTGTTTACTGTAAAGGTGAACGGTGCCGCACTCCTCACAGGTGGCGATTTTGGACTTGAGGGCTCTATTGTTCCGGTTGCGCTCAGTCTTCTGATCTCCATTCCTATGCTAATTGGGACTGCACGGAATCGAGGAGTTGGGGTTGGGAACCTTCCTGAATCAAAGTAAGCGGCAGACCTACTCCCTCTAAATAAATATCAGATCTAGAAATAAGTCGATAAGTTAAATTAAATGCTGCAGGCCCTTTTCCGCTTCGGAATGACCTGCAGCATTTAATTCAACTAGACCATGAATGAATGCAAACATCAAACAGTTTTCTACTATTTCAAATATCACAATTGCAGATGCATATAGATCAAGGTACTGCATAATTAGTTTAGCGGACAACAAGGATTCTGGAGGATATTCACCACAAATAGACTCACCTTCATCCTCCCCCTCGGGGGAAGTTTCCGTGACCCATGAGCGAGTAAGGCAAAAAAAATTCGCCCTACTTGTGATAAGGTTCACCGCGTAGTCTGTAACGGGATAGTTTTGGATTGAATATTCCTGTACCCTATTTTAGTCATAATGTCAGTTAGCTTTACTTGATTAAATCCATTATGAACTATATCTGAAACTACTTTTTCATTTTTATTAAAATCTACGATTAGTAAATGTCCTCCTTCATTTAGAACATCAAATAATCTAGATAAAACTAACTCAACATCATTAATATGGAGTAGAACCTGAGCCATAAAAATATAGTCAGCATGTAAATCCAATTGACCTACATTTTCAAAATCAAAGCATAATGTATCTACATTATTCCGACAAGACCAGTTCCATACCCAAAATCAATAGCATTCTTACTATTAGTGTCAACTAAATATTCTCGAATGACATCTGATGATTCCTTTGCAATTTGAATTCTTTCAGAAGTGTCATATATATTAGCTATCATTTCAAACTTATCCGTATTTCCCATGATTACCTCTCCAATCTGCCTTAATAAAACCAAAATCACTCAAAATTATTATTAATTTTTTTCAGCTCTTTTGCTGGTACTCCTGCAACGACAGTATTCTCTGGAACATCTTTAGTGACAACTGCTCCTGCCGCAACAACAGAGTTGTCCCCAATCGTCACGCCAGGCAGTATTGTTGCGTTTGACCCAATCCATACATTTTCGCCAATGATAACTGGAGAAGGGTAGGTTACATTTCTCGTTTCCAAAGGTAACCCATGATTAAGTGTAGCAATCGTGACATTCATACCAATCATTGTACCGTCTCCTACACTAATTCCACCTCTATCTTGGAAGGAACAACCTGTGTTGAGAAACACATTCTTTCCTATCATTATATTCTTCCCAAAGTCTGTATAAAAAGGCGGAAAACACATAAAAGAAGAATCAACCTTGTTTCCTGTTAGTTCACTAAAAATCTCCACTATTTCTTCTCTTGAATGATAGGATGTATTCAATTCCATTGTGGTCTTTTGAGCTTGATAACTACATTGAGTTAATAGTCCATGTAATTCTTTATCCTCACCCGAAATTGGATTGCCTTTCTTACAAAAATCTATAAAATCTTTCATGTCCATTTTTATTAATCACCCTAATTCGATTCATAAATTTTAAATTTCCTGAGTAGTTGGACGAATGATCATATCGCTAATTGTCATACGATCAGGAGTATCAATCGCAAAAACTACAGCTGACGCAATATCCTCTGGAGATAGTCCCCACTCTATTTGGGCTTTGTGAAGTTCTTCAGAAACTTTCTTATCACTAATTGTTTTATAAATTCTCCTTTAATAGTCATTTATAAATCCTCCTAAAAGGTTTTTTGTTAGCCCAATGATTTGCTTCCGAGTAAACAAAAAGCTCGTATCGAAAGCATTTTCTTAATAGTTTAACCTTTTCAATCACATCATAAATTGATACGATTCAAATATCTAATACTTATATCAAATACACTCTCATGCCTTTTGGGCATGCGTATAATAAGGAGACTGTTATGGAAATTCGAGTGTTACGCTATTTCATTGCTGTAGCGAATGAAGAGAATATTTCGGCTGCCGCAAAACAGCTACATTTGTCTCAACCTACATTATCAAGACAATTAAAAGACCTTGAAATAAATTTAGGAGCAGCTTTATTTGAAAGAGGAAATCGAAAAATCACTTTAACAGATAAAGGGCGATACTTATTTAAAAAAGCGAAAGAAATCGTTGAGTTAGTAGATAAAACCGAAGCTAATTTTAAAGAATCAAAAGAAATGATTAGCGGTGAAATTTACATTGGTGGTGGTGAAACAGAAGCTATGAATTTTATTGCCAGAGCATCAAAAGAATTACTTGAACATTATCCAAGTATTCGATTTCATTTATATAGTGGTAATGCTGACGATATTACTAGCAGGTTAGACAGTGGATTATTAGATTTTGGCATTGTCATAGAACCAACAGATAAACAAAAATACGATTACATAAAATTACCGGCTACTGATGTTTGGGGAGTTTTAATGCGCAAAGATAGTCCTTTAGCGTACAAGCAGTTCATTCAACCAATAGATTTAATAGATAAACCACTGTTGATTTCACGTCAAACTGCCGTCAGTAACGAATTCACAGGATGGTTTGGAAAGAATATTGAGGATTTCAATATTGTCGCAACCTATAATCTTCTTTACAATGCAGCACGAATGGTCGAAGGAAATATTGGATATGCATTATGCTTGGATAAACTTATTAATACCTCGGGAGATAGCAAGCTTTGCTTTAAACCTTTAAACCCCAAATTAGAGGCTAATTTAAATATTATCTGGAAAAAACATCAAGTATTTTCTAATGCTGCAAATAAATTTTTAGATCAGCTTCGAAATAATATCGGTAAGCTCCGATTGTAAGAAAGTGGCACACTTCCAATGTCTATTCGAATGATTGCATGTATAAAATATATATTTTTCTATTTATTATTGTTATGATTTGATTTGATCTTAAACAACATTGGTTTCAAGTCATTAAAGTAGGAGGACTGATTCACCATTAATCAGATCTTAATTGTAGATGATGAGCCTGAAATTCGGCAGTTAATCCGAATGCATTTAGAACAATCAGACTTATCAGTTATCGAAGTTGGGTCAGGACGACAAGCTATTCAATACTTACAGAATCATGCCATAGAATTAGTGATACTGGACCTCATGATGGAGGATGGCAACGGGTTTGAGGTGCTGCACTATTTACGTGAGATAAATGCTGGGCCATTAGTTATTGCCCTTAGTGCAAGGCGAGAAGTGCAAGACAAAATCTTAACACTCGGATTAGGTGCAGATGATTATGTCACTAAACCCTTTAGCCCGATGGAATTAGTTGCTCGCGTGCAAGCACAGTTAAGAAGACATCGCCCTCAATCTTCTTATCCTGCTAAGGTTCTGCGTTTAAATAAATTAGTGCTGGATATCGACAATTATGTTTTGCGAAATGATGGAAAGTCATTTCCTGTAACCCCAGTAGAATGCAAACTTTTAGCATTGTTCATGCAGAATCCAGACCGTGTTTTAACCAAAAGAGAAATTTACAAGCAAGTGTGGAATCATGAAAACTTTGATGGCAACAATTTGAGTGTTTTTATAAGCAAACTACGTAACATTCTTGAACCAACGGAGGGTTCCCCTCATTACCTTCATAGCATACGTGGAATCGGGTATAAGTTCTCAGGTGATGGACAATGAAGAATCAAACAAAGCTTTGGATGCTTATGCTCATTAGTGCAACCATCAGTATTCTTTTGTTTATTCCACTTAGCATTGTTATTGGGAATATAGGAAATCAGGGATATGATCTAAAAAGCCTGAACACCATCTCGCAAGAAATCCTCGATACGATTGAAGAACATCGAGCTTTTCATACCGCAGACATAACGCCAATACTAGATAATGCTCATAGAAACCATCCTGATATTCGTTTTGAGTGGATTGCAGCAGATGGATCGACCATTTATGATACCTTCGGGGAAAAGAAAAATTATAATTTTCAACAGCTTGCAGATCGTATGCTTCATATGCCCGAGACCCTATGGGGCATCGATGATCCGATTACGCTTACTTTTTCTATTAGCCAAGAGGATCAACCCTATTATCTACTCATGGGATTGTCCAGTGACGCCATGAAAGAAGGCCAATTTTATTTTTTCATGCGTACCTTTAAAGCCTTGTCTATTTTTATGTTACCGTTAATTGTTGCTTTCATAATTCCCTATCTATTATCTCTAAGGTTTTTCTCTTCTATGAACAGACGCATCAATAAGCTCAATCATGCTATGGGACAACTTAACCTCCAAAGTGAAATCACTGTACTAGAAGACACGAAAAAAGATGAAATTGGCCAACTTACTGCGCATTATAACGCTATGGCTCACCGTATCCAAAATCAAGCCGAACAAATCAAGCAATTTGATAACAGACGCAAGCTGCTAATGTCTAATCTTTCCCATGATCTACGAACCCCACTAACGATGATTTTAGGCTACGCAGAAACGATTCGCGCAGGACTGTATAAGGATGAGAAGGAGTTACAAGCCAGTGCCAAGGTTTTGCTGCAGCGCTCTCGGTATATGGATAAGTTATTGGATCAATTGTTAGATATTACTCGGCAGGATGAAGACAATTTAGAGATGTATGTTACCATGGATAATCTATCTGAAATAGTGAGGAAAATTGCTGCAGACTACCTGATGTTCTTAGAGGGGCAAAATTTCACTGTTGAAGTAAATATCCCTGACAAAGATATCGAAGCTTGGATTGATTCATCCCTAATCGAACGTGCATTGCGCAACCTGCTCGACAATGCGATCCGTTACGGATCAGAAGGCCATTATCTTGAGATCGGGCTTTTGGAAAAAGATGATGCGATATGCATGACGGTTATCGATAAAGGTCGTGGCATTCCTTTACAGAATCAAGAACATGTTTTTGAGCGGTTCTACCGTGTTGATAGCAGCAGAAAAGGCGAAGGACTTGGTATCGGATTATCCATTGTTAAAGAAATCATTATCGGCCATGGCGGATCAATTACCTTGACGAGTGTCCCTCATGAAAAGACAGTGTTCGAAATCCAGCTACCAAATCATCAACGTAAACAGTAGCACTCCATCACCACTATTTAAGATACGGTTCACCGAATCGCTCTTAATGCGAAAAAAGGACACCTGATTAGGTGCCCTCGATAAACGATTTTGTACACTAGTATTGCCCTGGAATTAAATATATCAGCGAATTTAATAATAAGTGTCGATATTTAAATCCGTTCGATTGAAAGTGAACCCCTCGACTACACTATTGATTCCCATGATTCTACTTGTACCCGAGATGTTAAAGGTAACTGTAGGAATTTCCTGCTCTCCAGGTAACGTTTGGAAACGTACAGAGGAGATCTTAGATGTCTTATCATTAGCAAGTTCATAAGCATACAACACATAGGAGGTATTCGCAGCTAATTCACTCAAGTATAAGTTCCCATTCGTTCCTTGCAATTCGACCGAACCATACACAATAGCATTCGTTCCTAATTTAATTCCGTCCAAGCTCGGAGCTAGGGAATCGGTAGGTAACACGGAGTAATACACGGTTCCAGTAACAGATCCTGTAACACGATAAGAAGCCGTCGTTTGCGTTATTACTCCGTTCACGTCATCGATTGTCAGCGTCACATCAGGCACTGGGGTCGGCGTTGGTGTTGATGGTGGCGTTGATGGCGTTGGCGATGGTGTATACGTGACTGCTGGCGGTATCACCGGTGGAACCGTTACCTTAATCGGTATTGGTTTACTCTTCTCATTATTCACCTCGTTATCGAATAATGTCTTCAAGCCGTCCACTACAATAACAGGTGTCTTAGAAGTATCCAGTTTAAAGCCTTCACGAAGCTTTATTATGATCGTCTTCTTGTCCTCGGACAACACAAAGCTATCTAGTTTCGGATCAAGCGGCACACTGTTAATCATAATCTTGGATAGATCAATGGAGTTTTGAGAGATCGCTACCGTCAGCATCAATTCAAGCTTATTCCCCGCAACAAAGTTCGCTCCCGACACTTCAAGGGGTTTAGCAGTTTCGAACTCTTTAGCACTTTCAAAGGAACCAGTAGCAAGTAACCCACGACTCGCCTGTGCTGTACCGCCAAATGTACCGCTTGGAGAGTTACCTAGCAACTTTTGCTCAAGAGCTAACTGGACATATCCTTGCGCCCAATCGGAAACGGTATTATCGCCAACACCTGGAGCCGACTGTGCTCGCGCCTCCTGACCTAAACCTCGAACGAGAAATGTAGCTAATTGCTCTTTAGTCACTTCCCCCGCAGGGTTAAATGCTCCGTCGCCTACGCCGTCCGTTATTCCTGCTGCCATGACAGCTTCAATATAAGGTAGCGCATAACCGGTTGCTGCATCATCTGCCTTTACATCAATGAAGGAAGATTTCTTTAGATCTTCATCAATCTTAAGGTCAAAAATAAGTGCTGCTACCTTCGCGAACTGAGCGCGATTCATGTTGTCATCCAGACCGAAACTACTATCAGAGACTCCTTCAAAGATTCCCGCAGAAAACATTGCATCTAATTTGGCCTTCGTTGCCGCATCCAAATCCTTCAAATCGCTGAAATCCGCCGAACTCTTCGCCTCACTTACACCGCCGCCAATCCATGCTGCGGATGTCAAACCCATTGTCAGCACCGTAAACCAAATTAATATTTTCTTGCTCATGCTCAAACCCCACCTGTCTTCCCAAATTTAAATACCTCTTGCTCTGTTCCCTCTTATGCTTCAATTCGTTAAACCTTATCAATTACTATTTTAAAGGAGAACTCAGCGCCATATCTTAATGAAATCTTAATGGATTGTGTACGAGAAAGTAGTGTGAAAGACTTCGATCAAAAAAATGGCACCCGAATTGAGTGCCGTTCACTGCTTATAATATAAAATCTTAGCTAACTGTTTAAACACGTTGTTTCATGCCCATCAAATAAAAAAATATCCTCGTTCTGAACTTCTGCGAGCACGGACATATAGAGCTGTTCGAACAAGTACATATGCCCAAACATGGTATTCGTACAATTGATACGAGTGTTCACGCATGGATGAATCCACTCTCCTTTATTCGTCGACGTTTGGCTGCCACTGTAGCAGCTTTGTCTCTATTGTATACCAGATTCAATTCTATCTATGTATAACGCCGAGATGCTCGGCGTGCAGCACTTAGGATCATAGAAGGGAAAAACAATTTTTATCATTGCCACATGATGCGGTGGAGATCCTGAATTTAGTTAAAAATGCATAGAAAAGCCCTCTCATGGTTAAAGAGGGGCACAGTTAATCAAATAGAAAACCGAGAAAACAACGGTAGTAGTAATCACCGCTTATTATTTTTTCAAAACCGGTATCCAAACCTCACTTCTGAAAGTTGGTGAAGATATATCCTTACTCTCATTCCATAAAATCTCTGGGCCTATTGCTAACTCATAATTAGCGGTAGGGAACCACTCAGAATAGATGCGTCCCCAGACATTTTGCAATGTATCGGGAAATGGCCCGACGGCTTCGAATACAGCCCATGTTGCTGCAGGGACATCTAGTTTTGTTAAATGTTCGGGGCATTCCTTGGTCGTAGCCACGCCAACATAATGGTCAAGCTCCCCCTCTTCTTCCATTCTCCCCTCAGAAAAATTCATCGATGCTTGAATCAGTCCCTGAGGTTCGACATTCGAGAGCTTTTTCAGCTGGTCGATGTCGTCGCTAGTTAAGCTTTTCCACATAGATACGATTTCCTGATTTACGCCATTAAATTGGATAGGCACCCTTCTCGTGATGCCTGCGATACAGAATGGCTCCTTTTCAATGATACGATAATTCATTGCACTTCCCCCTTGAATGGTTAATTGAAAGGTCAAGCGCGGATAGGCTTTTAATGATGGGCCATGCAACTTTACTGAAGACGGCGGAATACCATGCAAGCCTTGGAAAGCTCTAGAAAATGCGTCTGCTGAGCTATATCCGTATTTCACCGCCACATCCATAACTCTTAATTCTCCAGTTTGAAGCTCAAATGCCGCAGATGTTAGGCGTCTCCGGCGGATGTATTCCGATAGCGGGATGCCTGCAAGGAATGAGAACATTCTAGAAAAATGATATTCGGAACAACGAGCCAGCCTCGCCGCTTCCTTCAGGTCTATATCATCAGCAAGATTTTCTTCAATGTATTGTAGAGCCCTGTTCAGATTTGCAAGCAAATCCATTCGAATGACCTCCCTTCACTAACAATATAGCAAGTTTCGTCGGTATCCATCCGACAACTCTTGCACAGTTTTGCTGGGTTACCTAAGAGTAACTTGCCCCTACTTATGATAAGGTTCTCCGAATCGTTCTAACGGCGAAATTTATTTCTCTTTCGTTCGTCTCAGCTTGTGGAAAATACATGATCCACCAGTCATAGATGCCTCATCCCCATCCTAGACCCATGCGGCAGGTGGTATGCTCCCATTTGGTAGATAGATCAAATAATAAAACCTGTTTGCCATGAGGGAATCATATCAGCAAACACCCTTTACCTTCGCTGTACCCCACTAATTCGTACGACTAACCCTCAATTCCCGCTTCGATCAGCTTCCATACTGCTTCGAACTCCGATTTAAAATCCATATACTTCCAGTTGTCTGCATAAGCTGGCGCGGAAAAATAAGAAAAAGCTAGTAAAATAGCAGACAGCCGCCCAATGTCCTCAATGCCGCTCGCTTCCTTTAAGCTGCCCACCAAATCGCCGATGTGCCGAGTGAGTGCCGCCGGATTTCGATCAATATAGGCAGTATACAGCTTAAACATTTCAAGCTTGCTCTCATAAGCTTCGTATTTCGATTGACTTAATACCCATAGCCATTCGTGCACGATCTCCTTCTTAGACGAGTACTTGTCCGTGTCAAATGGAAAAAGCCGCGCCAGTTCATGGTCCAGCCAAGACAAGGAAAGCTCGGTCCATAACTCTTCCTTACCGGAAAAATACTTGTAGATCGCAGCGTGTGTCGTCCCCAATTCAGAACCGACTTTTGACAGATTGACTTTCTCCATCCCGTGTTCAACAACCATTCGATGTGCGGTTTCCAATATTAGTTCTCTGCTTAAAGTTTTCATGGTTTTATTATATAGATTGACATTGTAAGTTACAACTGTTGACTTTTGTAACTCTCCATTGTATGCTTAGGCCGTTCACAAGTTACAAAAATCAAAATTCGTAACTCAAAAAGGAGAGTCGTTTATGAAGCTTTCAAATCGTACAATCGTCGTTACAGGCGGCACATCGGGCATCGGTCTTGCATTCGCATTGGAATTGTTAAATCGCGGTAGTAAGGTCATCGTTATCGGACGGAATCAAGCAACCCTCGATCAAGTGACGAACAAACATAAAGGGCTCATTGGGCTGCAAGGCGACGTCTCCAATGCAAACTCGGTTCGCGAAATGGCCGCATTCATTCGTGACCGCTATCCAGAAGTCTCAATCCTATTCAACTCGGCAGGTATTATGCGCGCATTCGAATTAATGGATGAAAACCTCGACTTGGAGCGGACTACCGCAGAGGTTGAAACGAACTTAACCGGGACCATTTGGATGACGGAAGCGCTACTCCCACAATTGGCCCAACAAAACGAAGCCATGATCGTAACCGTAAGCTCCGGTCTTTCCTACGTTACTTCACCTGTTCATCCTGTTTATTCCGCTACAAAGGCGGGAGTGCATATGTTTACCGATGCGCTGCGAGTCCAACTCAAGAAATCGAAAAAAAATATTCACGTTATGGAACTTGTACCACCCCTCGTTGCGGAAACCAATCTTGCACCTGACAAGCAAAGCGGCGGTGGTATTCCCAATATGACCCTGGATACGCTCGTAAAGCATGGGATCCGAGGGATAGAGCAAAATAAAAAGAGGGTCGTTCCGGGCTTCTCCAAATTTTTGCGCTTTGCAGGGAAATACTTTCCTGATGTACTTTCGAATGCGATGGCGCGGAACTGAGGGGTTAATCTATAGCCCACATTTCTGCTGTTCAAACAAATAAAACATATATATAATCGGTCGGAACACATTTTTTAAGCGTAACCCCTTCTGCTAACAACACGACAGAAGGGGATTTCCTGCTAAACAGGAAATCCCCAGAGATGAAACAGATTATAAAAATCGTCATTTAATCATTCTTCACTTAAGTCAGCATAGCGACAGATGCAACTAGGTTTGTAACTACTTTTGCCCTACTTATGGTACGGTTCGGTGTATCAACTATAATGAAATTCTACCTAATCGCCGTACATACGGCTGCTCCGCCATTCAGAACAATCAATAATTACAGCTTTCTCAATTCATGCAGAATATTCATCGGATCGAAGCGCTGCATAAAGTCCGGATTCACGTAGGCCGAACGGATAATGCCGGATTCGTCGATCATAAAGGTGGAAGGAATCGGCAGTATCCCGCGGTTCGTCGCGTTGTATTCCATTAGATCCATGCCGATTGGTTTCATAATGTCTTGGATGTAAACTGGAACGTCATAAAGGATGTTATAGAAAGCGGCCACGAGACCGTTTGTGTCGCTAAGCACTTGGAAAGTCAGTTCTTCTTTCTCCCGTTGGGAAAGCGTATTGTCCGGGCTTTGCGGGCTGACCGCGATCAACTGCCCCCAAGGGCTTCGATTTCCGGCAGCAGCTTCTGATATGCCTTAAGTTGAGTGTTGCAAAACGGGCACCATCCGCACCGGTAGAAAGTCAGGATAACAGGTCCTTTGGACAGTTCATCATAAAGGTTAACCGTTTCTCCCAAAGCATTCATATGTGTAAAATCCTTGGCCTTCTGCCCCTCCTCCGTTATGCCCATTCTCGGGAAGCCCAATATAAAAAACTCACCCGCATTTCTACGGGTGAGTGATGAACATTATTTTTTCTTTACTGTAATCGTCCAAGAAGCTTCACCTAATTGTTCATACGTAACTACTTCGTGACCTTCTTCAGCTGCCCAGCGAGGAATTGATTCTGTACCTTGTGTGCAATCGAATTGTACTTCTAACTCATCACCCGAGTTTAATAGTTTCATTGCTTCTTTTGCTTCGATTAATGGAAATGGGCATACCATGCCCAACACTTCTAATGTCTTTTTCATGATAAAATCTCCTTTTTATGCATTTACAGCTATTGACGTTGCTGCGCGTTGTTTTGCTGGACGAACAAACACAAAGTAAGATGCTGTCCAAGTACCCAAAATCATAAACAATAATGCGATCCACCCTGACCATGTCATCATCGCAGTCATAACTAATCCATTACCGATTGAGCATCCGCCTGCTAAGCTGGCACCGAAGCCCATTAATATACCACCTGATGCACTACGTACGCACGTTTTCGCATCAGGTATACGTATGCGGAATTCGCCGCTCATTTTTGCACCAAATAATGAACCTAAGAAAATACCAAGTACTAAAAATACACCCCAATTGAGGAAATCAATATTCCCTGATACTAAGTATTGTAAAATGTTCGCCGATGGTGTTGTAATGCCTAATCCAAATATACGGCCAAGCTAATGTTGCAATCAACCCGATTAGAACTGCTGTAACAAATGGGTTCCAACGTTTTTCAAATAAAATATGCGCTAAACCTGTTTTCTTTGACTTTAATTGTGGAATTTTCACTTTTGGCTTTTTCAGCTCACGGTAAATAATAAACGCCACTAGAGCAACAAATGGAATCACTAAAAACCAAACGTTAATGCCGAATGTATCCGCTATGGAATCTGTTCCAACGACTGGCTCACGCACTGCTGTTGTAAAACTAGCTAATGGACCTGATTTCATTATAGCTGCCATTAACATATACATGGCTAACGCGATCCAGCTTCCGATTAACCCTTCACCTGCACGATACCAAGTTCCAGTCGCACAGCCGCCTGATAAAATAATTCCAATTCCGAAAATAAAAGCACCAATAACGACTGAAAATAATGGCAATTGACTTGCCGAATATTCAAATACACCAGCACCGATTAGAGCAAATACACCAACACTCTGCACAGCAATTGCAATAAGAAGGGCATAAAATATGCGATTGTCTTTCGCTATATACATATCTCGGAACCCACCAGTTAAGCAGAAACGACCGCGTTGCATCACAAATCCGAGTAAGGCACCACAGATAATACCTGTAATAATCATTTGTAACAAAACCTGTCCCTCCTTTAATCCCTAGTTTTTCGATATGAATATAATATAATGAATGCTTATCAATATTCAAGGACCTTTATTTGGTAAAATTGTTTAGGCCATGACGACATTCGCTGCCGTTAGCAGTTTCATATGACTGTGACAAGGATCGGCTGAAAACCTCCATATACGGGAAAAAGCCACCTTTGTGCCGACAGCTTCGTCTTAGATACAATAATTTTACATGCTATATAAATACGATATTTTCTCAAAAAATGCATTTACACAAAAATTTCGCCCTACTTGTGGTACGGTTCACCTTATACACTATAACGGCTAAATTAAGAGGCACCCATTAATGGGTGCCTCTTAATCTTCTAAACAATACACTATTAGACTGGTAAATTTTAAATACTTTCCTGAAGTCCTTGATCTTTCATTAGTTGTTGAATCCAACCGAAAGTGATCAGCCTTGCTGTACTCCCCCTTGTTATTACGAGCTTATCTTGCGGAAGACGATAACTTGCCCGCTTTGGCCGATACGGAAAAATAACTCATCTCAACGGTTGAGACAGATTTTTGTTTCGGTTCTTCCATCATTTTCTCTGACACACCGACCTGACTTTCATCCGAGCAATCCCGTCGGTATCTCCCCTCCTCCAACTTCATGTCAATAAAATCGACGACCTGCTGCAACGAGGCTATTTGGCTGACGATATCTTCCCGGTGGCTCCTTAAGTGTTCCACCAGTTCGGGATATTCCGCGGGATCGGCATCGGCGGAAACCGCCAAAAAAGGCCGAATTTCCTCTAGCGGCATTCCCGTTTTTTTCAGGCAAGATATCAGCAGAATCGTATTGATGTTCTCCTGCCGGTAGACGCGATGCCCGTTATCCTTCCGGTCAGCACGGGGCAGCAGCGCGATTTTTTCGTAATAACGGATCGTATCCTCGGAAATTCCGGTTTGCACAGCGGTTTGCTTTATCGTAAAAGTTTGCTCTTCCTTCATCCTGTTCCCTCCCGGAAATTGTTTTTTTGTGCATTATACATCTTGGTACTGGCTCCAAGTCAAGTCTCTTATCCTTACAAGTAGAACCGGCAATGCCGTCCTTTCTTCAAAGACGGCACCCGTTCCAGGGGAAATATAAGGAATAGAGTATCCAGTGAAACTCATATTTTCTTATATTTGAACAAAACTTTTTTCGACCCTTGACTTGGAGTCGACTCCAAGTTATAGAATATGCGCTATCAGGTATATGCCAATATTAGGAGGAGACGTACTTTGAACAAGAACCAACGTGAAAATATAGCATTGATTACGGGCGCAAGCGCTGGGATTGGGTTGGAATTAACCCGCAAATTGCTGTCGGAGGACTGGCAGGTGATTGCTTTGAACCGTTCCGACTTTCCGACGGACGATTTGAGAATCCAAGAAGCCGTCAAGAGTGGGTGGCTTCGAATTTATAAAACGGCTGATCTTACCGATTATGCCAGCCTGAGACGGCCTTTGGAAGAGATAAAAGAAAAGGAACAGCGGATCGATATTTTGTTCAACAACGCCGGCGGGTCCTTTTCTGAGCTAAGCTATTCGAAACAAGGACGCGAAAAGCATTATGAGCTATTGACGGTCGTTCCGTATATCATTCTCATGGAATTGAAGGAACTCATAATAAGTGGTCGCTTAAAAACGGTGATCAATACCTCATCTTCAGCGCTAAAATTTACGAAAGAGTTTAATATTGAAATTCTAGAGCAACCCAAAACCTTCCGCAAATTGCTTGGTCCTTACGCCACTTCAAAGCTAGCGCTATCGCTGTGGACTCAGGCCATCGCGTCGCAACTTGCCAAGGACGACATCAAGATCCGCAGTGTTGACCCGGGTAGCAATAATACGTTAAGAAAAGGGAAAAAATCTGGACTGCCCATATTTGTTAAACCGTTGATGAAGTTATTTTTCTCACCTCCTACCCATGGCGCGGGCAAGCTGTATGAGGGTGCTCTCGGGGAATACCGTAATGAGACCGGCGTATTTTTACTGAAAGGTCAGGTTACGGAAATAAAATTTAAAGATCAAGCGCGGAACGTTTTGGAAAGGATTAATATGATTTACGAGCACGAATTTTTACAACGTATTTTTTAACCTTACGACTGTAGCGGCTGAGCGGAGTTGAAGGGCCATTCCAGTAACCGTTTTCAACTCTTTTTTCATTCCTGCATTAACACGGTCTATAATCGTTGATCTTTCGTGACGTGCGGCCAACACAAAAAGTCGCATAACAAAGAGAACAGCCAGCAGGCTATTCTCTTTCTCTGTCTGCCTTAGAAGCAGGTGAACGAGCGAATCCGATTCAAATCAATGCCGAAGTACGCCCAGAAGAAACCGAACCATCTGAACCCTGCAATAGAATTACGCCCGACGAATACCGGGAAAAACCAGAATTGCTCGCCGTTGTTCAGCCAAATGTATGTGTTGCGGAACAGGCAGTGTCTGATCCCCCCGGGGTCGATGGCAAATGTGGTAGCCGACATTTGCGGTACAAATTGCGGTGGAGGAGCCGTCGGCGCTTGAACGCCTCCCGGTGCTCCCCCCGGAAATTGTCCGGGAGATCCACCTGGAAACCCTGGTCCTCCTGATCCTCCTGATCCTCCCGGCACGCCAGGTCCTCCCGGGAAACCTGGAAATCCTCCGCCGGCTCCCGGCGCTGGAAAAAATCCCATATGTGATCGCTCCTTTCAATGAGTAGGCATAATCATCATATGATATGCATTCGCGGAGAAAGTGCTTGGGCGCATTGGAGCGCCTCCTTCCATTAGACATTAAATATGAACACTTGTGTATTCATTTATATCATATCTGTTTATTTTCTAAATATTTACACATGGCCAAAGAATGAACCGTTCTAAGATAGACTTCATTCAAAAGCAATTAAACCAAGTAGTGAATAATTGTTTTATTTTAAAGCGGTAACCGTAAGTCATCGGGTCATCGCCCAAAACAGAAGGGCTAAAGCGCTAACAGAGGCACCTAACAAACATACCCCGTTCCAGCCAAAATATGCGTATATATAGGTCGAAGTAATTGAACCAGTAGCACTGCCAATGGAGTAGAAAACCATGTAACCGGCGGTGAGCCGACTGCGCGCCTCAGGACGTAAAGTTAGGATCATACTTTGATTGGTGACATGCACGGCTTGCACCGCTAAGTCAAGGAGGACAATGCCAACGACCAATGCGAGAAGCGAGTGTTCGGTATAGCCGATTAATAACCATGATATCAACAATAGGATCAATGCTACGCCTGTCGTTCTCTGTCCTAAACCCCGATCGGCTAGCCGCCCCGCTCGTGCTGCCGCTAATGCTCCGGCCACTCCCGCAAGACCAAAAGCTCCAATTGCAGTATGAGAAAGAGATAACGGCGGTGCGCTAAGAGGTAGGACTAGTGAAGTCCACAGAATACTGAAGGAAGTAAAAATCAGCAGACACAGTGTAGCCCGGATGCGCAATATCCGTTCTTGTGCGAACAGCAAGAGCAACGACTTAAGTAGCTGCGGATAGGACAGCAGTTCCTTCTCACGCTCAAAATTTGGCAACGCCCGAAATAATGCACAAACCATAAGAAGCATCAACGCGGCAGAGACCAGATAGACTGAACGCCAACCAGCAAGATCCGTTAATATTCCTGCAATGGATCTCGCAAGAAGTATGCCGATCACGACTCCGCTTGTTACCAATCCGAGTACACGCCCACGTTCAGCCGGGGCAGCCATCATCGCTGCAAAAGCCACTAGCGTCTGTGTCACAACGGCAAGTAGTCCTATCACAGCCATGCCTGCAAAAAGTACCGTGCTGGAGGAGGCAGTGCCAACTATTAATAGAGCTATCACGGATAATAGCATCTGACCGATGATCAGCCGACGCTGATTCAGCAAGTCCCCAAGTGGCACTAGCAACAACAGCCCCAATGCATAAAAAATCTGAGTAATAGTAATGACAATGCCAATGGTTGAATAATCAATACCGAACTCTCTTGACAGAGTGTCAAGTAACGGTTGAGCGAAATAGATGTTGGCAACAGATATCCCGCAGGCAACTGCAAACAATAGTGTCACATATCGAGATATGGAAGAAACGGGAGCTGAATCGGATGGGATACCCTGTACCGGATTCGCTTCTATATCAGCATTGACTGCTACTTTTTCTTTGATCTTGTCCAATCTTTACACACCTCGTCTTCTTTAATTTTATTTGCATATTGAGAATTATAAAATACTGATCGGTATAATATAGTTTTTAATGAATGTAACTCGTGAAAACTCTTTCTGTCAAGATAATTTAGACAAATTCGTTTGGATATATCTAATTACGAACCCTTTTTGTTGTTATAATAAAGGATTGAATCTTTATAAAAGTAACAAGCATTTGACAAGGATAACTTCAAATAATAGAATAATAAAGTACTGATCGGTATTTTATGTATGGGAGGTTGTACATGGTACTGCAACGGCAATTTTATAAGGAGAGGGCGTTATCCACAATGAAGCTACCATCTGAGAAAAAGGGGCACAGAGAGACATCATTGAGCGTTTCGACATCTCCAAGAGTTACACAACGATTGCAAAACCATTCATCACTGACAAACGAACAAGTTATAAAGAAATTTATTGAAGTTGTCAGATCTGGATACGATCCCGGACAAGCAGAGTTATTTATGGCAAATGAGATAACCGCGCATCAAATGAATTCAGAAAATAGGATGTCTATAATACGAACTCCAAAGAATTATGCAGATCATGTAAAAGAAATGAAAGAATACTTCGGGGATTATATGATAGAAATTGAAGAGATAATATCACAAAACCAAAAAGTATATATCAGATGGAAGCAGACAGGGAAACACATTGGTGAATATGAGGGCTATCTGCCAACTGGTAAAGAGGTTGTTGAAATAGCTAGTGCTGTATACCGATTAGAGAATCAAAAAATAGTGGAATATTGGATTGAAATAGACAGATTCGGATTGATTGAACAACTAAAAAAGAATCAAAAATGATTTTATAACTTCAGTGCTTGATAAATTCCACAGAAGCATTGAACGTGCTATGAGATGAGATCGGAATGATAAAAATCTGCATGATATGAAAAGAGGTATTGGATATGGCACGAACCCGTGAATTTGACGTTGAAAAAGCATTAGATGCAGCTATGCAACTATTTTGGGAGAAGGGATATGAATCTACCTCATTAAGTGATTTAACTTCCAGAATGGGAATTCAACGACCAAGTATATATTCAGCTTTTGGAGACAAAAAGGAATTGTTCGAAGCTGCGCTTCGCAAATATACGAAGCTCCATGCTTCCTATGTCCGAAACAGACTTCAAAACAATCCATCTGCAAAAGAAGCATTTCGCGCCTTTTTCGAAGGTGTAGTTGCAGACGAGTATAAAGAGAGTTCCAGCCGAGGATGTTTTTGCATCAATACGATGGTCGAACTTGCGCCTCATGATGAAAAGTTTGAAATCCTTACAAGGGAACATCAGATGTACCTTTCGGTCATATTCCAGGAAACAATTGAACGAGGTATACAATCAGGTGAATTTGAAATCGGAGTGAACGCCAAGGCTTGTGCACAGGCACTTGTTGTATCATTAATTGGACTAACCGTGATGATGAAGTCTCGTCCGGAACGATCATTTGTTGATAATACTCTAGAAGTGATACTTACATTGCTTAAGTAATTTGAATATTTCGGTGCCAGAAAGCCATGATGTTATTGTGTAGAATCACTTTAGATATTGCCATAAAAAACTTTATTGGGAGTAGTCTCACTTACGAACTGGCAGTTTAATGCAACTGTTATGAAATATTTTATTAAACACTTAACACCCTTAACTTCGAGAGGGCATTTTTAGTTAAGGATATCCAATTTTACCTTTGTGCATCGGCGGGACTCGATTTACTCCAGTACGTTGTCAAGATTACTCCAGCTAATTGAACAGGCATAGACATTCATAGAATACTGGAACTTGATTACATTCTGCCGCAAAGCTTGTCATTATTCGTAATAAGAAGGCCCGTATTAGCTGCAACCAAGCTAATCGGGCCTCTTCTTCTATTCCATGCACTACTTCTACTCAACTCAGCCTCCTTCCGTGTCGTTACGCTCTTCTCACCGAAAAATTTCGCCCTACTTATGATACGGTTCAGCGTAACATCGATAGTGCGAAATGAAGGACACCCTGATTGGGCGTCCTTCACAATCGAACTAGGGGGTATGAGGCCGGGCCAGACTTCTATATAGCTTACATCACAGCATTATTGCTGATCAGCCAACCATTTGGTACCTTCTTCCTGGGCCTTCTTCATTCCTTCGGCCGCACTTAGTTCATCTAACAGGACACGTTCCACATTTTCTGACAGAATATAGCGCGGTTGACCGGAGCGATATGGATAACGAGGTGTCCACAGCTGGCTCATTTGCTTCAGAATAATATCCATTTGTCCAATCTCCTGCACAGAAGGCCATTCCTCAGCTGCCTTGATGACCGGCATACTCTGCGAACGCTGTTCTTCCCACATATATTGCTGGAAGAACTCGCTGCCGCTGAATTTCAACCATTCCCAAGCCAGGTCTTTATTGCTGCTGGATGCTCCGATTGCGAACGGACTTCCGGCGAACATGCCGCCCATACCTGTTGTCTGATTTTTGAACAGCAAGGCTGCCTGGTAGCGGTCTTCCAGCCTAAAATTGGCCAGACTATTGATGAATCCCGGAGATTCACGCAAGTTGATCGCAATGTTGTTTTTTTCCGTCAGGAAATTTTCTGCGCCTTGTCCGGCCATTATGCCCTCTGGAGCATACTTGAGCACTTCTTTCATCAAATCCATCGATTGCACCATGGTCTTGCTATCGAAGTCCAGCTTCATATCCTTCCACAAGAACCCGTTGCCCCATTGTCCACCCAGCGATTCATTAATATTCATCACAGTATCGGCAGCATCGGCTCCCTTGAAGGTCAGACCATAGTTCTGTTCGCCCGTCTTGGGGTTTTTGCCTGTCATCTTGGCGGCTTTCTCCAGGACTTCCTCGATCGTCGGAGACTCGGAGAGATATTCCAAGCCCCAATCATCGAACAATTGACGGTCGTATACAATTACCCGCGCATCACCGATAAAGGGCAGGCCATAAATCTGCAACTCCTGATCATCCGGTCCCAAGGCCTTCCAGCCATCCACCTGCCCAGCCAGATAGCTTCCCAGATCATAACTGTCTTTATCGATGTATGGCTGCAACGGCTCCAGCAGTCCTTGCTCGACAAGAGCGGCAATCCCCGGCACCTGATATACATCGGCTGCTCCGGACTGAAGCATAGTTTGAGTCTTCTCGTTATAGTTATCCCAGCCCATAAGTACAAACTCGACTTCTGTGTTAGGATACTGCTTCTCAAACTCCTCTTTCAGCACCTTAACACCCTTGGAGGTTTTGCCTGAGACTGGATCGGTCTTATCCTCCAGCGAGAAATCGCCTACAAGCTGCACTTTCAGTTTTCCTGTCGGCGCTTCATTCGTCACCGCTGCATTACTGGTGCTTTCAGTTGCTGCCGGCTCACTGTTGGTCTTCACTGCCCCGTTCGAATTACCGTTTGTCCCACATGCACTTAGAATCATAGTGGATGCCAGCAGCGTTCCTATCAACTTCAAAGTCAATTTATTAAACATGATTAGCTCTCCCAACTCCAATATATTTTTTATAAATTGCCACTTACCTGCTTACCATTCCCGCCTCTTTAAGGTGACCTAGTAATCTTCGGCTATCACTCTCCCTTCAAGCCGCTAAGGGCAATACTGCGAATAATATATTTTTGTAAAAATAGAAATACAATCACGATCGGCAGAATACTCATTGCCGCTGTAGCCATCGTAACCCCCACCCACCGGCTACCATTCTCTGAAGAGAAGCTGGACAGAAATAACGGTACGGTCTTCATATCCTGATCGTTGATGACAACGAGCGGCCACAGGAAGGAATTCCAACTGTCCTGGAAGGCCAGGATCGCCAGCGTTGCTGTAATCGGCCCGCTCAGGGGAGCAAAAATACGGAAAAAGATCGTGAACTCATTGGCTCCATCAATTTTTGCTGATTCACGCAACCCTTCAGGAAGACGGTCAAAATACTGCTTCACCAGCACAATGCCAAGCGCATTAATAATAGCAGGAAATATCAGAGGGTATTTCGTATTAATCATCCCGAGATCATTGAACATACTGAACATCGGAATCAGTCTGGCCTCGAACGGAATCATCATGGTAGCCAGGACTGCGAAGAATAGTAATTTCTTGCCTCTGAATTCCCCCCTGGAGAAGGCATATCCGGCCAGCAGGGCTGAAGACACGCTGAGTATGACACTGAACAATGAGATGATTGCTGAATTGGCATAGGTCTTGAACAGAACCCCATTCTCGAATACCAGCTTATAATTGAAGAAGGAAAACTGTTCAGGAATTAGCCGCGGTGGGAACGGAACGGCTATGTTGCTGGTTCTTTCCAAGCTGACGCTTATCATCCAGAGAAAGGGGTACAACATCAGCACACCCAATCCAAGCAGGAGCAGGAACAGCACTCCGCTAATCAATTTCCCTTTTCCTGTTGCGCTCAACATGTTACTAGTCTCCTCCTTATATTTTCATTTTCGTAACCTTGGTATTGACATAAGTGAAAGCAAGAATAAAGAAGAATAGAATATATGACGCCGCAGAGGCCAGACCATATTCATAGCCACCGAACCCTCTCTCGAATATAAACCCGACAACCGTATGCAAGGAACGCGCTGGACTTCCCTGCAAGCCGCCGAGCATATAAGCATCGGAGAACCGCTGCAAGCCGCCGATCCAGCCAATTACAAACAGGACCGTCAGACTTCCAACCATATTCGGCAGGGTGATGTACAGCCACTGTTTGAAGCCTGAAGCCCCATCTATGGAAGCCGCTTCATAGTAGTCGCTTGATATTGCCTGCAAATTGGCCAGATTAATAATGATGACGAAGCCCAGCCAATGCCAAACTGAGAGAATGATCGCACCCCACCTGGCAGAGAGGGGCTGTGACAGCCAGACCAGCTTCTCGAAGCCCAACAATTGCACCACATAGTTGAGTGGCCCATCCGGGTGAAGAAGCGCCAGAAAGACAGTAGCAGCCGCAACAATGGAAGTAACGTTGGGCAGGTAGAACAGCACCTTGAAGAAGTTTGATCCACGCCGTAAATTGTTGATTAGACAAGCAATGATGAAACCAAGTGGAATGGCAATCAGAAGCTGGAAGACGGTAATGTAGAGCGTGTTGTACACGGAATACCAGAAGGTGCCTGACTCTAGCACACTTACGTAATTCTGCAGTCCAACGAACCGCTCATCAGCCCCCTTGGTGAAGCTAAGCCGCAGCGACTCGGCCAGCGGGTAGATCATGAACACCGCAATACCAAGTAAGGTGGGCAGAAGAAACAGGTACCAGGCAAGCGTAGGCTGCCTCCGGAGCATTTTGTTGCGTTTACGCAGCATGCGTTGATCTAGGACGCCGAGCGGTGTAGCCTTTGACATTTGGTTGGACAAAAGAACTGTCCCTCCCTCCTATTAGTTTCAGAGATTTTGAAAAGGCAATATGATATCGTTACCAGTTTCAGCCATGCTTTACTATCCCTTTATTTTTATTGTAAATCTGTAATGTTAGGGCTTAATTATATTGTGTAAAGTTAACGTTAAATTGTACCAACATCGCGCTGCAATTCTGTGCTTGTGCGATTGGTATTGACAGCAGACAAGCGGATCTGCCGCCACTTCCCTGATCTCCAGCGCCGGATCATGAAGTAGGCTCTGATCCATTCATCAATAATAAAAGCTAGCCAAATACCATATATCCCATGGCCCCATACGATCCCGAACAGATAAGCCGCAGGGATGCTTACTCCCCACATCAAAATTAGGCCCATCATAACAGGATACTTCACTTCACCGCTCGCATTCAGCGAAGCGATCATAATGACATTGCAAGCACGGGCAGCTTCCAGCAGAACGGACAGCAGGATCAGATTGGCAGACATGTTAATCACATTAATGTCATCTGTGAACAGACCCATCAGTGGCTTGGATACCAGATACAGCACCAGGCTGACGGAGACACTCAGGAAGAGTCCGATCTTCAGATGCCTGAGCCCGGTGGCTCTCGCTTTCTCCGGATCTCCAGCTCCAATCAGATGCCCAATCATAATTGAGGTCGCCTGACCGATAGACACAGACACCAGGAAGATATATCCGGTAAGCGTCTGTGTGTATATCTTGGTGGTGATAGCCGTAGTCCCAAGGAGCGTCGCGATCATCATAATGACAACCTGTGAAGCAGAATAGGAGAGATTCTCACCTGCTGAGGGAATGCCCAGCTTGAAGATCTCCCGTAAATCAGCTAAACGGAGTGAGATGCCTTTGACGCTGAACAGAGTATGACCCATGGCGCGGATCAACAGGACAACTGCCAAAGCTACGCCAACCAGCTTGCTCCCGAAGGTTACCCATGCCACTCCTTCAACACCATAGGAAGCCAGACCGAACGGTTCATACAGCACCATATAATTGCCAACCGTATTGAGAGCGACCATCGTGAAGGACAGCAGGAGCATCCGCTTAACCATGCCGTTCATGCGCAAGGTCATTTCCGCAGTCATAATAAAGGCCGTGGCAAAGGAGGCAAGTCCTGTAACCGATAGAAAAGCTGTCCCGTATTGTATTAATTCTTCCGGCAAGGAGATGGCGCGCAGAATCGGTTCAGGGAACAAAAACAACACAATGCTAGCTATACCGCCGAGCAGCAAATTCGCTATTAATGCGGTCTGGGCGATACCGGTCGCCTCGGCCCGTTTCCCCGAGCCGTTCAATTGACTCATGACGATTCCAGTCCCCACAGTGGCGAATCCGAACAGCAGATTGACGGTAGAAAGCAATTGCGAGACCGTGCCTACGGCGGCAACGGCAAGATCAGAATAATTGCTAAGCATCAAGGTATCGATTGTGAAGATAACCGTCTGCACCAGTTGGCTCAGAAACAGCGGCCCGGCCAATCCTAGTAGGGTGAAGGGGGTAGGGCTGCCCTTCATGCCCGTCCGTCCTCAGGCATAATAGCTCTCAGTGCTGCAAATTTCTTCACCTCATAGACAGACACTGCATCTACGCCCATGTGCATATAATTGAAGAACAAGTTCTGATCATCGGGTAATGTATAGATCCACACCTGCAGCCTGTGAAGATGTGCCTGCTCAACCAGATAAGGCCGACAGCTTTCATAGTGGAGATTCACACCGCCGAACTTTGATTCAGCCGCTCGCTGGCATAGCTCTGCCGCTTGCTGCCGATAGCTTACTTCGTCCAACTCACAGAGCTCCTTCGGTAAGTTCCACATTACATGTCTGGAATATCCGGAATTTTCTATCAGCCGTGTTGCCCCGGTGAACCATACTTGGCTCCAGGTAGCTGTGGCTGTTACATCAGCTATGGCCGCCACTGCCGCTTCTTCTGTCTTGAGATCCAGATTGAAGCCGACGGGTAGCTGACTGAACCGTGTTAATACCCGGTTCAGCGTCTCCGGATTCTGCCCTGTCTCCATCAGTTGCCCATAATTCAAAAGGTTGACGTAAGGTTCTTCATCGTGCTGGAGAACAGCCACTTTATCCTTAGTTGCTCTGACATCCACTTCTAAAATAGGAGCACCCGCCTTCATTCCGGCTTCACAGGATTCAAGCGAATTGTAGCTCGTTCCCTCGCAGCCTGTATGGGCGATCAGCTTCGGATATTGCATCTCTATCCCTCTTTTACAATTATTCTTCGTCCCGCTGCCCGTTTACGAAATAAATCGCATTGGTGCAAGCAATGGTTGTCAGGATTCCGTCGAACGTGCCGAACAGCCGCACACGCAGCCATACCAATCCTGCGGTTGTCAGCATAATAGGCAATCCGACATACTTGGAAGCCGGTACTTTTGCCAGCTCCCCCAGATTAGAATCTACGATGATTAGGCTGCCCTCGTCTGCTCCCCATGAACGCTCAGGCTGGGTTGATCGTGTGATCTGCACAGTCAGCTCGGCAAAAGGATGAGTCTCCCTGATGGCTAAGGAAACCTCGTCTCCAAGTCCATATTGGTCAGCTCCAAGAGCGAGACTGACTTCCAGAAGCGGCCCCATGCTCAAGCAGATCTGTCCCTTCCTGATTGCGGCAATGATGGAAGTTAATGAATGCGGAAATGGTGCATCTGGAAGGCCGATATACGTGTAAGCCGCCAGATTGTCAGCCGGATCGGATCTATGCCAATCCCGGCCAGCTGTAGCGGATATCTGGTACCCCTCGTTCAGTAGCTCGGTCCATTGTCTGAAGGCAGGCACATTATGATTCTTCATGGAAGGCATCGTCTCATGCCATACCTCCATATAATCAATCTGATTCCAGTCGCTTACGGTGTAATCCCAGTGGCAGCCTGTACAGATTGGACTGCCGAAGCTGTAGGGATGAGCGATACCCACAATGCCTTCCTTCTCATGAACACGTGCGATGCCCTTATGAATATCGTAGGGACCGAGATCCCTCCATTCGCAATAAGGAGCGCCAAGGGTCAGCATATGACCGTAGAATGTCGTCCACTCCATTCCGGGAATGATGGTAATTCCTGTCTGCCCGCTGACAGCTTCGGCATCTGCCAGTCCCGATACGGTGTTATGGTCTGTAAGAGCAATGCCTCCGAGCCCAAGCTCTGCGGCTGCCCGGCACATCTCCAGCAGAGAATGTGTCCCATCACTATGAATCGTATGGGTATGAAGCTCGAATGGAATCCATCTCATCTGTCAGTCCCCCTCACGAATAATTCATAGCGGCACTCCGGTGTAACAACACAATGCACGCTGATTGTTACCTTCCATACTCCGGAAGGAACATCCCCGGCGATGAATCCAGGAGAAGTCTTGCTCCCATCCGGACAGATCATATGCTGCTGCTCTGGAGCATGCCGATGTGCAGAGCCGCGGAAGCCCTTGGGGCTATCCAGAGATAATGTCATTAAATTCTGCAGGGGGTAGAAATCATTCCATTGTTTCTTGTGCAATTCCACCCAAGCCGGATCGGAGTATGTCCCGATAGCTTCTATAATAAGTGGCTGTGATGCTTCCCTGTCTAAAAATTGTTTGGGAGCATACCTGAATTCGATCTCCAGTGAAGACAAGGGGTGATCCAAGTGAAACTGGTAAGTAATATGTGTTTTAGAACTACACGGAGTGAGCTTTCCTTCAACCGCGATAATATCCTTATGCATTATCTGTATCCCTTTCGCACTGTAATCGCCTATATGTTATCGATACCGGAAATACTTCCTTCCATAGCATAATCATTTTTTGTTAAAAGAAAAGCAGCTTTTCTGTCGATTTATATTAAAATTTGTTGATTTTACCCCCAACCTGAAGGAACACAATTCATAACCACTGGCTAAGCCGGTGGCTTCCATTAGACCTATAAGGGCATGTTACAAGCAAGCGCCTCTAAGGGCTTGGCAAGCGTTGTTTTGGTGACGCCAAACTTTTGAGTTGCAGCTTTAACTCCGATATGACCGCTCTCAATCTCCTGAATGATAGTGAACTTCTCTGCAGCTGTATGCTTCCTTTTATGCATAAAAATACTCCCCATACAGTAACAGGTTTTTATTATTTCACCTGTCTACCGTATGGGGAGCATATCATATCACTTTTGGGACACCCCCTTTTATACAAAATAAAGCAGGTCCTTCAACCTGGATGGACCTGCATGTACGGTGTCTCATATTATAATCTTCGACAGCTTGCTCGCTCCATGATCCGGTGCGGCAGATAAATGTCTCTGCAGTCCGGCTGATCCGGATCTTCAATCAAAGTGTGCAGATATTCAAGCGAAATCCGCCCGAGCTCTCGGACAGGCTGCTGCATAGTAGTAAGCATTGGCCTGACTGCCTTGGCAATCAGACTATCGTCAAATCCCATGACAGAGATATCTTCAGGAACACTGAGTCCATAATCAAGTATACAGTTCATGGCGCCTACTGCCATATCGTCACTGGCGGCAAAAACAACGGTAGGGCACTCTCCTTGCTCCAGAATTTCCTGCATCATTACTCGGCCGCTCTCCAGCTTATAGTTGCCGAACTTGATGAAATCATGATTCAGCGGAATACCGGATTTGTGTAAGGCATCTAAATAACCTTGATAGCGACTGTAACCTGCCGTTACATCCCCCAGATCCCCACCCAGGAAGGCAATCCGGCGATGACCGAGGCCAATCAGATATTCGGTAGCATCCAGTGCCGCCTGATAGTCATTAATCAGCACAGAGAACCTGCCTGGCAGCGGGGAGCGGACACAAGAGAACAGGATTGGCATAGAAGCGCTTTCTATAAAAGAAAGGATACGTTGGTTCACCTTCTGGTGCATGATAATGATTCCGTCTACCCGCATCTCCTGGACAGCATGCAGGTATTTCAATTCCTTTTCCAGATTCTCTGCGATATTGCAGACGATCAGATTATAGCCATACTCGCTGGCACTTTCCTCAATACTGCTTAATATAGTTGAGCAGAAATAATTCGTGAGATCGGGAACGATGATACCAATTGTACTGGTTTTCTGTTTTTTTAAACTGCGGGCAATCTGGCTTGGGGAGTAGTTCAATTCCTCGATCGCCTGGTTCACCTTCTCAAGAATACGTTGGCTAATATATTTCTCACTATTCAGAACACGAGACACACTGGTGACAGAGACTCCGGCTCGTTTGGCTACATCTTTGATACTTGCGCCCATGTGTAATCACTCCTTAGCAAGGTCAATGCGGATGAATCTTACAGCTGCCGCCGGTGTAAACTATTTGGCGGCACCTAGAGAATTCACATCATCTATTATACAGACTGTTGCGATTCGAAGTGTAAGGCCCGTGTTATTTCTGAGATAATATGATAAATAGGGCAAGCGCTGTACGGTTCAGCGTATCACTCTAGAGGCGAATATGTCATTGATTCCATTCGCATTTCATCTCTAAATAACCGTCATTTAACTCGGCAGTCAACCGGCCGTTCATCTTCAACATGAGGCTATGGGCAATGGATAAACCTAAGCCTGATCTTCTGCCTGACCTTGACTGATCTGCTGTGTAGAAACGATCGAATAGTCGCCCTATGTCATGATCGTTTAGATTGCCAGCTTCATTGCTTACGACAAGCACAATCTTTCCGCTCAATTTCTTAAGGCAAATGGATACTTCACCTGTTGCATGCTTTACCACATTACTAATTATATTCTCTAATACTCGTTTGACCGCTGATTCATCCGCATGGATGATAACAACTTCATCAGTCACATGAAACTTTGGCTCCAATTGCCTCTCATTAAATCGATCATAAAAACTGGCCATTATTTCCCATAACAGCGAATTCAATTGAAGAGGTTCGAATTTAAGGTGATAATCGTTAGATTGTACTGTCGACAACTCAAAGAAATCATCGAGTAACGAATGTAACCGTTTTGTTGTGGTGTGGGCAATGGAAATATACTTCTGACGTTTCTCGACTGAAGCATTATTCACTTCCAACAGTTGGATATATCCCCTTATTGATGTCAGAGGTGTTCTCAAATCATGGGACATATTAGCAATAGCTTGTCTTAATTCCCGGTCATTACGTATTCTATTCCTATTCGACTGTACAGTTAGATCGATTAATTGATTGATATTCCCGGCAAGGTCTTCGAGATCCTTGTCCAGTAAAGAAATATCTATTTTCTTCCCAGTCAAGCCTTGATGAAATCTTTCCATCTGGTAAGATAAGCTTCTCAATTCCTTCTTTATCAATACGAGTCGAAGGAGAAGAATAAGCACAAGTAGGACTAAAGCAATCACTGCATAGATCATTCATTCTCCCCCTTCTCCTTTAATTATTTAACTTCTTTTCTCTGGAACACAGCATTTCCGCAGAATACCAAGATTAGAATTGTACACAAAGCAACCAGTAATGATTCTATAACATCGGAATGGGTCATCGTGACTCTGAAGGAATCGGTAAGATGATGAAATATTGAATATTGATACAAAGTCTCCAGAAATCCAGGTAAAGGTCGCATAACATCTGCCACGGAAATCAGTACTGCGAGTACGATGGAAATAATGATGGTTTTCCCGCTATCTTCAACGAGCAGCGCGATCAGTATCAATAAGGTAACGAATCCCATTAAATGAAGGAGGAACAAACCAAGCGATCTTGCAAAATAGCCTATTGCTGCTGGGTCTGTCATTTCGCCGAATCCAAACAATAGCTTCCCACCAAAGGTTACAAAAAGCGGACATACCACAGTCAGAATAATTGATCCCAGTGCAAATATAAGCAGCTTAGCTAAGAATATGTGACTTCTGCGATGTCCACCCATCACGAAGAGCTTAACTACACCTATCATAAAGTCATTTGCAACGAAAAATCCTGCAAGCGTGCTTAAGAATAGCATAAAGTAAAACGGGGTTATAGCAAGTGCAAATGAAGTGAACAGTTCCAGGCCCGAATCAACAAAGCTGTTACTCACCTTCCACCAACCTATGGTTATTAGATAGTGTAGGAGAGCGAAGACAACCGTCACGATGATGGTCAGTGTCCAGAATACTTTATTCTTTATGAGTTTGAACAGCTCCGCACGTAGTAAATTAATCATGAAACCTGCCCCCCGACTAGTTTGGTAAAGTAGCTTTCCAAGTCCTCGCCTCCAGGCGCGAAATACTCAATGACCAAACCGCTGCTGGTCAAAGCCTTGGATACCCTACTCACATCGTCAAGGAGACTGTAAAGCTTGATCGTACCATCCTGAAGAACATCATAATCTTTGGTTTCCAATTCCATCTCTAGCACAGTTGCAGCTTTGCTTGCTTCATCTACTCGAATACGAAGATGTTGCTTGCACTTCACGTTTAATTGTTCATGTGTTATTTGCTCCAACAGTTTGCCTTTATGGATTATACCGTAAGTAGTGGCTAACTGATGAAGCTCACTTAAGATATGGCTAGAGATCAGAATCGTTAATCCCTTCTCACGATTCAGCCTCTTGATAAGTTCTCTAAGCTCAACGATCCCCATAGGGTCAAGACCATTCGTCGGTTCGTCCAATATGAGCAGCTCCGGGTCACCCAGTAAAGCGAGCGCTAAACCCAATCGTTGTTTCATACCGAGAGAGAAGTTCTTCGCCTTCTTATTCCCTGTATCCTGAAGCCCGACAAGCTCAAGCGTCTTTGAAATACAAGACCTTCCGGGAATGCCTCTTTGCAATCGGTGTACTTCAAGATTATCGCGCGCCGTCATGTCAGGAAATAAAGTAGGATTTTCAATAATCGCCCCTACGCGCTTCCTGGCCTCGATCAGATTCGCTCCGCTGCTTTCTCCGAACAGGCTGACGGCACCGCTCGTCGGGCGGGCGAGTGAGGTCACTACTCGTAGCAATGTGCTTTTTCCTGCCCCATTCTGCCCGATAAAACCGTATATATCTCCCTTTCTTACTGTTAGATTTACATGGTCGAGGGCGATTTGATCCTTATACTTCTTCGTCAAATCGTTTGTTGTTAGAACTGATTCATCCATCTTAGGATTCACCCCCTCTTATTCGATAATAAATCCGCATCCCTGTAACGAATGCCGCATATAAGAAGATCACCGTTAATAAGACAGCAAAAGCCGGCCATAGACGAAAAATATCTTGGAATGTCGCACTATTGTCCTGCAAATTTGGAACAATAAACATCAACCACCCTATACCTGCAATTGAAATCAACTGAGGGATTAACCGAAGATAGTATCGCAAGGCTGAATGTTGTTGGCGTTTGTGCGACCAATTCGAGCTTCGTTTGATTCCTCTGATTCCAAAGCCCAGAACTAACAATGTAAGCAATCCGAGTGATAAATCTATAATTGTAGGTACCGGCGCCTTCATTGCGGGTTCTTGTCCCTCAGTTAGTTTGATAATCCCTGAGCTCATCTCATAAGAATGCTCGAAGGTGGTGCTAAAACTATTGAGCATTACAGCTATTGCATAGCCGCTGCTTGGGATTATGTCTTGTTGAGCCTGAAAGCTTGATAATGACCCGCTATGAGATATACGTTGCGGCTCTACACGTGAAGAACTCAGCGACCAGCCAAGACCGTAGTTCTCACTGCTAGGCTGAGGGGAATACGATTCCTCCAATAAAGATGTGGACAATAATCTTTCTCCTGATGGGCTTACTCCGTCATTGGTATGCATGGAGAGCCATTTTCCCATGTCAGATGCTGTAGTAACGATTCCCCCTGAACCACTGAACATTTGCTCCATCCCCGTTATTGGGATTGCCGTCCCATAGGCAGTTACATACCCTCGAGGTAACTCGGGAATCTCATCGCCGGAGTTCACAGCTGAGAGTGAGTCGCCCATGCGGAGCGGAGAGAACACCTTCGTGTCTAGATACGCAGCGAGCTCCATACCGCTTACGTTCTCCACCAGCCATGATAAGATCCAATAATTCGCATTACTATACGAATATCGATCCCCTGGATTGGATTGGAGCTGCCACCGATGTAGACGCTTAATGCCTTGTTCCACGGTATCAGCCTTAGGCACAATGGTTGGATTGGGAATCCCGGAAGTATGGCTCAACAGATGACGTATGGTAACTTGCCCAAATCTGTGGTCGTCCATCGTTAGCTCTGGTAAATGCCGGACTACCGGATCGTCCAGCTTGATTGCTCCTTCGTCTATAAGTTGCAGTACTGCGAATGCGGTAAATGATTTAGATACAGAAGCAATTCTCATTAAAGAATGTTCCGTAATGGGGCTTCCTTCGGAATCATGCCCATATCCTTTCGAATGGACGATCTCGCCATCCTTAACGATTACAATCGATGCACCCGGCAGCCCATTTCGTTCCAAATAACGTTCAACATATTCATCTATTGCTTCCTTGCCGAATACAGGTGCAGCATGAGTCGTTAAAGGCAAATAAAGAACCGGGGTTATGAGCGCTATCGTCATAACCATTATAAATAGTTTTCTCATTTCACATTCTCCTATCTGATCTAATGAATTTCATTGTAATCATGAGATCATAATAGAAGATTAATCAGAACCTTAAGAAAACATTAATTCATTATTTCAATCGGTACCCCATACCCCAAAGGGTTTCAATATACTCGGCTTCCGGGTTTGCCTGTGCCAGTTTTCTTCTTAAGTTGCTCATATGTACAGTAATCGTGTTGTCATCACCTAAGTAAGCATCTCCCCAAACCGCTTCGAATAGATTCGGCTTTGTGAATACTTTCTTCGGATAAGACATTAAGAGCTCCAATACTGTAAATTCTCTCGCGGTCAAGATCACATCAGCGCCGTTTACCAATACCATTTTCGTATCTAAGTTCAAATGAATGTCTTTATACGTAATTTGCCCAATTGGATCCTTTGTAAGGGTACGTCTATATCTTCTAAGATGGGCGTCTATTCTGGCGGAAACTTCTTCAATGTCAAAGGGCTTCGTAATAAAGTCGTCGGCACCCATGCGTAAAATCGACACTTTAGTTTGCTGTTCTCCTTTGGCAGATATAATGATTACGGGAAACTGACGTTCCTCTCCTAACTGTTGTAAAATTTCTTCACCGCTAAGACCAGGAAGCATCAAATCCAGCAGCATCATACTCCACTCTTGCTTTCGTGCCAAATACAACAGAGCTTCCGTCCCGGAAAATACCGGTTGTGGATCATATCCAATACCCGTAATAATTTCGCACAATAATTGATTAATTTCATTATCATCTTCAACAACCAATATTTTTATTTGGCGGGCATCCAATTATTTCACCCCACTTGTTCAATTTAATAGTTCACACTCACTAAAAAAGGTATCAACATATAGCATACCACTCTTCGTCACTAGCCATTAATGACTCCACACATTCCCGTCCAAAGCACTTTTCCGCTCCCAGCAAGCAGGTACCACGAAAAATTTCGCCCTATTTATGATAAGGTTCAGCGTAACACTTATAAAGCGAAATTGGGCTTTTCTTAAATATCCACCTATAGAACTCAAGCAAAATAATTAAAATTAGCACTCAAAAAATCCCTAAAAACTATATTTTATAGTCTTAGGGCATTCACTCTCAATTTAAACATCAAATAGTTCCCACCTATGCCACTATACCCGCCATATCATCCGATTGGAGCAGAGTCCACATTTGGGAAGATCTTTCAGCAGGGCTAGGTAATTAGAGACTGCGTGTGATGCCCAAGAGCGGAATCGGCGTAGTGCGTGTCGAATGATATCTTATCATTATTTCTCTGGTCCTAGCTTCATCTCCGTTCTATACATTTTTTCTGCTTCAACGGAACTTCCTTTTGCCGTCACATAATTTGGAATTACCCGTCATACTTGAACCGATCCGCCAAATACAGCCGACCTATACTTGTCCACATGCTGCTTGGATAAGGGGTGTTTATAATAGCCAGGTACATATTTATTCATCAATTCCTGAACTACATGAGTGGCTTCGTCCAAATATCATTACGCTTATATAAGCCGTATCCATTTTGGCAGGTACAGGATCAAATTCCTCACATATTCCTCACATACCGTAAACATACCTCCAGATTTTCCTTCATCACCTGATTACGTCTTCCATCTCCAGCACCGTGGAAATAGAACTTCCCCTCAGTCCATACATAATTAAGCGGAACAACATATGAAAATTCAACCCTACTTATGGTACGGTTCTCCGTAATGAAGGTTAGAGAGGTTTAACTATTTAAAGCAATAAATTTTTTTAAAACTTCAATAAATAAATCAAGCTTATAATTTTTAATTGTTTTAGCTGTGTGGCTACCATAACCAAAGCTAGTGGTCCTTGAAGTTATCATCGAACTTAACTGAAACCCTGTTTCAATTATTTCTACATCCTTTTCCTCTAATGGAACTTCTTCTCTTAGACTATCATAATGCACTGTAGACATTCCTTTTAATTCATAACTATAATTTTTATTTAATAGATTATGGATGGACATATAGATTTCTCTTTCAAAACTACTAACTTTTTTGTAATCAAATATCACGGATTTTTCATTCTCAACTTCTTCTAAGAAAGCGTTTAACTTTTCTACATTGCGCATTTTTATACCTCTTCATATATAATTTTTTTACAACAATTTAAAAAACATTCAACTTCTAAAAGAATATCACTCATCTTTTTTATAGATGGATACTCTAAATCCATATTTACCCCCCTAGTATAATCCAGCCTCCAATCTGCTAAAAGCAAATAATTATTCCATTCTATTGGTGAAAATCTTAAATATGTAACAATACTTTGATAAGCTGAATATCTCCCGAAATTTGGTTTCCCCATTTTAAAACAAGTTAATAAACTTACATTCCTACAAACAAAAAAAAGCATCGATAAGTCATACCCATTAATTTTATTTTTAAATATACTTTCTTTAGCTTCAATAAATAACCCTTTATATAAATCAAATTATATAAATCAAAATTTTCTTCAAATTTAATAAAGGATTTCAAATCTTTAAACAAATCAATTCCATACTTATTATAAATTTGCTTACCCTCTAATTTTAAATGCCATAAAAATATTGATGTTATATGTGATGTCTGGACTGTTGATTATACCTGAATTCAGCTTATATTGAAGCGAATTGGAATGATACTTGGATGTCGGGATTATTGATATTTCCTCATATTATTATGATTTCTATGATGATTGGCGTGTTGGTGATGTTTTTGTGGGCCCTATATCAATTCCTTAAATTTAAGATCGGGCGTTGGAGCTGGTTTGTGGTTATGGGCACGGTCATAGGAAGCAAAGAAGGGGAACCCCTCTTTACTTCCTAAGTACATATTAACTATAGACCGGCTTCTTTATGCTTAGACCAAGCGTTTGCGCTGTTGAAGTATGAACTTCGTGCAGCAGCTCTAGGTTTTCCATTAGTGACACGCATTCTTCACTTTCAATTCCCATGAGCCGTCACTAGTACGTTTAATATTATCAACACTATGTTTGTATTTTATATCGACGTTTTTACTCTTTAAGTGGTCAAACAACATGCGCGTTAAAGCGCCAAAGCTGACATCAGTACCACAGTCGATTTTTGTTGCCGCTATAGCATCATTCGCTGGACGGTCTTGCATAATAAGCAGATTCCATTCCTTGGGACATTGGATTGTTTGAAGAGGCAGATGCTATTAGTGATTCGATTCACCGTATCATCTTAAACGAGAAATTTAAAAGGCATCCGGTTGGATGCCCTTTATCTATTGCGTTAATCTGATCATTTTACGACGCCTAACAATATCAGACACCATATGTGCAAGCTGGCAAAATCAAATATAAAGTACTTGAGAGAAGCATAAAGGGTTGTTCCTATGTTAGGATAGAATAACAATACAGACAAGCTTGAATTGTTAGAATGTAGGAGATGGCGAATCGATGGTCACTATTAAGGATATTGCCAAGATGGCAGGGGTATCTGCTATGACGGTATCTAATGTTATCCATAACCGTGAAACGAAAACAAGCGAAATGACACGGAATACTATACTTGAATTAATTCATAAACATAACTATAAACCCAACATGTTTGCCCGAAATCTTGTTATCGGAAAGTCGAAGATCATAGGATTGCTGATTCCCAATGTATCAAATCCATTTTATTCAACACTTATCAGGGTGGTGGAGGATGCCGCGAATCAAGCAGGTTATGGTGTGTTTCTATGTAATACCCATAATAATATGGGGCTAGAATTGAACTATATTCGAATTATGAAAGAAAACTGTGTGGATGGATTAATTGTGGCCTCCAGCACGATAAATAACACCGATTATTATAATACTCTGGCGCGCGAATCTTTTCCTGTTGTTATAATGGACCGTCTTATTAGAGACGAAGAGGATGTTTACAGCGTCATATCAGATGATTTCAAGGGAAGCTACACAGCGGTACAACATTTAATCGAGAAGGGTCATCGTAGAATCGGATGTATTGTAGGTACACTGACAACGTTAAACTCATCCGAACGGTTAAGAGGATATAACGAAGCCATGCTTGATCAGAAACTGCCTATTGAGTCGTCGTGGGTACATACGGGAAATGATAGCTTGGAGATGGGTGCTACAGCAACAGATGTCCTGCTTAAAAGTAAGGTGACCGCAATTATGACATGCAATGATATTCTGGCCTATGGAGTATACCGAAAGGCATCCGAACTAAAGCTCCATATTCCTCTTGATTTATCTGTAATCGGTTTCAGCGACATCTCATTTTCAGAAATCATCACGCCTCCGTTAACAACGGTACGTCTACCGATTTTAGAGATGGGTATACAAGCGACGGAATTGTTATTTGGTTTACTTGACCATAAAACATGGAATCAAAAAACGTTCAGTTATCAAACAAATTTTATAATAAGAGAGAGCACAGCCCAACCCTCGAGCACCTCAAGGTAATCTTCTGGTGCTCTCCCGGATGACTAACTCGGGGGAATATACAATCTTCCGTTTACGAAGCTTTTTATTATCAATTAATTGCTGCAGCATAGTTGCAGCCTTTGTCCCAATTTTATAAAGCGGCGGCCGCAGCACTGATAATTTCGGCGTAATCAATTCCGAGAAAATGTTGTCATCAATGCCGATCACAGATAGCTCCTCGGGAATGGAAATGTTGAGAGATCTTGCTGCTTGATATACACCGTAGGCTAATAAGTCTCCTCCTGCGAGTATTGCGGTGGGAGTGTTAGACTTCATCATACTCTCCAATCCCGTAGCCCCGGTTTCCAAGCTATGACTTCCAGAATAGATCCACTCCTCGAAAGCGACCACTCCTTGTTCCTCAAGAGCGTGTCTATACCCTCGAATTCGCTCCGTCGTATTGGCTGATTCTAAGGGCCCTGTAATGCAACCAATCTTTGTATGTCCTTGTTCAAGCAAATATTTCGTGCCCAGATATGTACCATGGTAGTTGTCTGAATATACTCCGTATTGATTCTCCAATCCTTCAATATACCTATCAATCATGACTAATGGAATCAAAGAACTATCGAAATCAACATCCTCGTAACGTCCATGAATGGCTCCCGCTGCGATAATAATCCCATCTACGTTTTTCTCAGATAACCGATTATAGTATTCTTGTTCCTTCGTTAGGCTGTTGTAGGCATTGCAGATTAGAATTCCATAATTCGCTTTGTTAAATGCGGCTTCTATCCCAGATACTAATACGGAAAAATGAGACTTGGAAATATCGGGTACAATCAATCCGATCATATGACTTCTACCATTGTTCAAGCCTCTCGCGATTGCACTGGGTTTGTAATCTAATTCTGATATGAGGTCAAGTATACGATTACGAGTTTGTTCTCCAACTTTGGAATAGTTATTGTTAAGTACATAGGAGACAGTGGCTGTGGATACGCCAGCAAGCTCTGCAATATTTTTAATCGTTGGTTTAGCCATTTGAGTTCGAGCTCCCTACGCTTGTTTTCTTTATATTAGCAATAGAGACTTCTAAAGGCAAAGATAGAATTACGTAAAGATTATAATCGGATTGTAATGACAATGTTAAATTTCCCAATTAGCTCGTTTTTGTCTTGCTAATTGCTTCCGCTTCATATTAGAATAGCCTTATCGCCTAAGTTTAACGGTTAACTAGAATTATGAAAGGAAGATATGATGGATAAATACGACAAAGTGCTTGGAAGTTTATTAGGAGCTGCAACTGGTGATGCAATGGGTGCTGTGACAGAATTAAGGCCTACTGAACTTATTATTGAAAAATTTGGCGGGTACGTAGATCGATTTATTACTCCGCCACAGGATACCTTTGCTAGAGGTAGGCAAGCAGGCAGTGTGACAGACGATTTCAGTCTTACTTATCATACGGCACTGGCAATCGCTGATCATGGCGGTGTTATCGACGAGAGCGTTGCAGTTGAGGCATTATTACGTTGGTCAGATGATGAGGCTTTTTTCGAGAAATTTGCAGGACCAACTACAAAGGCGGCGGTTCAACGCTTAAGAGGCGTCACCTTACCTAATCCGTATGACTTTATCGTTTGCGATAATACAAAGGGGTCGAACGGCGCAGCGATGAAGATTTCACCTGCAGGTCTATTCAATCCAGGTAATAGGGAAAAAGCGGTTATAGATGCCATATGCCTTAGCATGCCAACCCACCCTAATCAGCTTTCTATCTCTGGAGCATGTGCGATCGCGGCGGCTGTGAGCGAAGCAATGAAAGATACCTCTGATGTCTACTCGATCGTGCAAGCCGGATTGGACGGAGCCACACTTGGACTAGAGAATAGCAGAGGAACAGTAAGCCTATTGGCCGGCCCATCTGTTGTCAAAAGAATACATTTAGCCATTGAATTAGCATTGAAGGCCTCATCCTTGGAGCAAGCAATGACTGACATTGCTGATCTTGTAGGTACGGGATTGCCGATCTATGAATCCGTACCTGCAGTATTCGGCTTTATTGTTGCAGCTCAAGGCCACTCGATGCGAACTATTATTACCGCTGTTAATGCAGGATCGGATACAGATACGATGGCTTCAATGGCAGGAGCAATCGTAGGTGCGCTGAATGGCTATTCTTCTTTCCCCGATGATTACTTAGCTCAATTAGAAGAAGTTAACGGGTACGATATCACTGGTTTAGCGAGGAAAATCAGCATGATTATCGACTGAGCATATATGAGCAGCAGGGAGTTATTCTATGACTATTAAACTTGTAGTGTGTGATATGGACGGAACGTTAATTGGAAAAGACGAAGTAATCGAGTCATTCATTCCCAGAATGATACATGAATTGAACGCGAGAGATATTCGATTTATTATCGCGACAGGAAGAACCCCTGAGTTGTCTAATAGCATCATTAGTAGACTTGAGATCGAAGACCCCTGCGTGCTTACAAACGGCGCTGTAATCGTCCAACAATCAAATGTAATCGTAAAGCACAGTTTCAGGGTGTGGCCCCTCCAGTCTCTTATAGAGAATGCCGTGAGTTACGACATGTCTGTTATCTTCGCAGGAGACAAGCATGATACTGTACTTCAGAAGACACCATGGATTGTAAAACAAAACCAATTATTTGGACGTTATCTTCAGGAATATATGCCTATGATAAACGAATGGGAGCTATTAAAGCTGTCCAAAATTACAATTTGGGATAAAACCCATCAAATTGAGAGAATTACAGATTCACTATTTCAACGATTTAGTAGGAAATATGCAATTACAAAGTACGATAGCAGCTGTGTAGAAATTGCACCAGTAGGTATCAATAAAGGAACTGGCATTAGGCAAATCGCCGAACTGCTACAAATCGAGTTATCCGAGATTATGGCAATCGGAGACCATTACAACGATTTAGAAATGATAACCTCCGCCGGAATAGGTGTTGCAATCGGAACAGCTCCGGACGAAGTGAAGCAAGCTGCAAATTATGTTACCGAAAAACCCTTGGCCTATGGTGTACTAGAAGCAGTTAATCTATATTGCCAATAATCAGAACAATTGGGAGAGTAACTAACATGAAATCTACCCGAAATTTGGAACCCTATATTTATGTGTTTCCTACTATTGCGCTGTTGGTTTTATTCACCTATTACCCCTTTTTTAAGACCGTCTATGATAGCTTTTTTTATATCAATGCTTCAGGCCATATTTCGTCGTTTGCGGGAATTAGAAATTATACGAACATTTTCACAGATTCCAATTTCAGAATGGCTGTTATAAACACACTCCTGTACGTTGTGTATATCGTTCCAAGCGTTATGATCATCAGCTTATTCCTTGCGCTTGCAGCCAATCAAAGAAGAATGCTTAGCAAGCTTTACGAAACAATGTATGCCATACCCATGGCCATGTCTGTAGCTACAACCGCATTAGTTTATAAATTTCTTCTCAATCCATCCCTTGGTATATTTAATTATCTATTTGGCTTAGATACGAAGTGGTTTACGGATAAGCGAGTGGCCATGTTCACCGTTTCTTCATTGGAGATTTGGCTAAGCTTAGGAATCAACTTTCTATTTATGCTTTCTGCTATTCGCAATGTTCCCAAGGAGCTGCTCGAGAGCAGTCAAATGGAAGGAGCAGGTCGATGGATGAGAGTCAGATATATTATCTTGCCCTTAATATCACCGACATTGTTTTTTCTACTATGCACTAATATTGTAAGCTCTGTACTGCTGTCATCAACCATCATTATATTGACCGATGGCGGGCCTAGAGGAGCGACCCAATCTATTATTTATTACATGTATCACCAAGGATTCGTAGCCTTTAATTACAGTAATGCATACGCCTCAGCGATCGTCGGATTTATTCTAGCTTTCGGAATTTTACTGGCCAGCTTTATTTACGAGAGAAGGGGGGTTCATTACCAATGATAAAAGCGCGGAAGGCTGCTCGTTATAAATCAATTGCGATACAGCTTTTGTATGTAGCCCTTGGTATCGTCGTTAGTTTGCCTATCATTTATGCTTTTTTCACATCCTTTTTGAAGCCAGCTGACATTCTGACTTATCCACCTCGATTATTTCCTAATTATATCTATATGCAGAATTATTATGATGCCTTGCAAATGACCCAGTTGTTGCGATTCATCCTAAACTCCTTGATCATCGCTGTAGTCGCCAGCTTTTTCAGGATCGTTATTGGTAGCTTAGCTGCGTATGCATTTGCGTTTTTCAACTTCAAGGGTAAACAGTTTCTGTTTTTTATAGTCCTTGGAACAATGATGATTCATCCTGATACGGTTATCGTGACTAACTATTTGACGGTTTCAAGAATGGGGCTTGTAAATACATATTCAGGTATGGTCATCATTTTCCTGGTTTCAGCCTTTAATATCTTTATGATGCGCCAGTACTTCATGACTGTATCCCATGAATTAAGAGATGCAGCATATGTAGATGGGGTTGGAAACTTTACTTTCTTCTATAAGATATTGATGCCCTTATCGAAGCCGGTGCTCGCTGTTGTGTTCATATCTTCGTTCATCAATATGTGGAACCAATATATGTGGCCACTGCTCGTAACTAATCGAGATGAGATGAGACCGGTGCAAGTAGGAATCACACTGCTGAATTATGCGGAAGGTGTGATGTATGGCCCTACAATGGCAGCAACCATTATTGTGCTAATCCCTTCTATCTTTATATTCCTGATCTTCCGTAAGCAACTAATGGGAGACATTTCCGCTGGGGCGCTTAAGGGCTAGTCAGCTTTTACTGTGAATTTTAATTAGTATACAAGTACTAATTAGAATATATAAAAAATGAATAGAGGAGAGAAACAAATGAAAAAGAATACCGTTAGAGTAACATTCTTCATTCTTCTAATCGCAATGTTAGTCGGCTGTAGTAACTCAGGCAATAATGCTATTCAATCTGGGAACGAAAAAGAGAGCCCGACCGCATCCCAAGCCGCTTCACCTCAACAAGCTGCTCCTACAGAAGTTACGTTCTGGCACGTCATGGGTGGGGCTAACGGCGAATCACTAGACGCCATTGTCGAACAATATAATAATACCGTAGGTAAAGATCGTGGCATTCATGTCACCTCAGTCTATCAAGGCACGGAGCTTATGCCAAAAATCAAAACAGTCGTACAGGTAGATGATACTAAAAACATGCCAGATATTGCGCTAGTACAGGGCTTCGATTTGACGTATATGAGTGAGCTATCCTACCTGAAATGGGCAGAGGATCTCATGCAAGAAAATCCAGATGGCATTCAAAAGAAAGATTTGTTTCCAAATTCCATCGAAATGGTATCTTATCAAGATAGATTAATGGGAGTTCCATTTTCCAATTCGGCGATCCTGCTCTACTATAACAAGGATATGTTCCGAGAAGCCAATCTAGATCCTGAGAAGTCACCAGAAACGATTACCGAATTAGCCGATTATGCTGCAAAGCTTACAGTTAAAGACGGAGATCAAATCACACGTCATGGTTTAGTTCTCGTTCCGGATCGCTGGCATATCTCGAACTGGATCGGTATGATGGATGGCGGCAGCTTCATAGGCAATAACGAGTCTGGCCGGTCAGGGAAATTCACAGAGGCTGTGTTCGGTGTTGAAGGTACGATGACACGATTCCTTACGGAATATGACAAGCTTGTTAAATCTGGCGGTTTACAACATATCGATAATAACCAAAGGGAAGAATTCATTGCGGGCAAACATGCGATGATTGTTCAATCTTCTTCAAGAATCAATGAATTTACAGCTAGCTCTAAAGATAAGTTCGAGCTGGGTGTAGCTCCGCTTCCATTAGTTGATGCCACTTCAAACGGCGGCATTGCGATTGGTGGAGGATCCTTATATACGTTTGATCGTGGGAATCAAGAAAGCATTAAGGCGTCATGGGACTTCATTAATTATGTAGCATCTGCTGAAGTACAATTTACATGGCATGAATCTACAGGATATATCCCTGTAAACATGCAAACTTATGAACTTGACACCATGAATAAGCATCTTGAAGAAAAACCAGCTTTCAATGTGCCGATCGATAGTCTCTTGGCATCTAATGTAAAGGTTCAAGAACCATTTGATCCGGTTCCAGTTGAGTTATCAGCTATACTCAAAGAAGTGATTATTGATTTCGTGGAACAAAAACTAACTATCGATGAAGCGACGAAAGAGATGGTTACGAGAAGCAATGATGCTTTAGATAACTATTATAAAGCCAATCCAATTCAATAGATTTCGTATACTGTGTGGTATTGGAGAGGAGACAGTGCCCTCCAATACCCTATCTTTCATTTAAGGCGGGACAGACATGAGACTGGGTACATCAACGAATATCGTTTACATCAGACCCAACGGAACACGATTACCTTTAGAAGATACACTACGATTAGGCTCTGAAGCGGGATTTAAGGAACTTGACTTTAATAGCTATGATTGGTCCTTGGAAGGGGCGAAATTACTCGACGACGATTGGGAAGCATGGATTCACTCAGTTGCGGAGAAAGCAGAAGCCTACGGGGTTAAGCTTAGCCAAGCACATGCCTATTCCTACGACTTCTTGAGGCCAAATTTAACTACTGAACAAATTGTAATGCATGAGAGGCTTGTGGACCGATCCTTGAAATGCGCTTATATTTTAGGGTCTAAGGTCGTCGTTACACACTTAAGCACTCAATTAGATACACCAAGACCAAGAGAAGCATCTAAGGCAGCAAATCATGAATATTTCAAAAAGTATCTCGAGAGAACAAGGAAATTTAATTATGATATATCGATTGAGAATCAGTGGGATGTGGATATAGCACCAAAAAGAAAATATGGAACCAGTGCTGAAGAACTGGTTGAATTCATTACCTTACTCAATGAACCAAGGATTGGAATTTGCTGGGACTTCGAGCATGGTGATCTTATGCAAGCTGATCAACCACAAGAAATTCGTTATATTGGCAAGCTTCTCAAAGCGACCCATGTGTCGGATCATTATGGTTGGAAGCATCCTCATATTATGCCTCTGTTTGGCCAAATTAATTGGAAGCCGATCATGAAGGCTCTTAGAGATATTAACTATCAGGGTGTGTTTTCTTTCGAAGCTCACAACTACACGAATAAACTTCCAGATGAAGTGTTAGGCACTGCGCTGAGATTAAGCTATGAAATTGGAAGTTATCTTGTGGGGCTCGCTACGTCGGAAGAATGATAAGTCGACCGGAGCCGCCACCATAACCATAGCAAAACCATTATTAACAGCTTCACGAAGTTTGTTGAGAACAATGTAATTGCTGTTGATTCAGAGAATGAAACCATACAACTCACTGCTCTGCCTATTTTCATTAACACGGGTGCAATAACGAGCATTCCGCCAATTGATGGTGTTCAATTACAAGGTGTGTATACGAGTAAGACATTATTCAATCAACAAAAACTACCAAAATCATTAGCGATCATCGGCGGCGGTTATATTGGGCTAGAGTATACAAGCATGTACCATCGCTTCGGTATAATTTAAATGATGAAGAGTTGTTTTTGATGAACGGTTTTAAGGCAATGTTCAGTCCGATGTTAATGTTATTAGTAACTGGTTTATTTGTGATACGGTTCCCCCCGATTAATCTTCACCGCGCGATATACCTGCTCGGTCAGTACCAGCCGCATCAGTTGATGCGGCAGCGTCATGCGCCCGAAGCTGAGCTTCTGTTGGGCGCGACGGAGTACTGCATCGGAGAGCCCGTGGCTTCCTCCGATGACGAATACGACATGGCTCGTCCCGTAGGTGCCGAGCTTGTCGATCTCAGCGGCCAGCTCTTCCGAGCTCCATAGCTGGCCACCGATAGCGAGCGCAACAACATGCGCCTCGCTCTTAATATGCGCGAGGATGCGTTCGCCCTCGCGCTCTTTAACAATAGACACCTCTGCTTCGCTCAAGGTGTCGGGTGCCTTCTCGTCCGCCACCTCAACCATCTGAAATTTGATGTATGGATTAAGCCGCTTGGCATATTCCTGAATGCCCAACACCAAATACTTCTCTTTCAACTTCCCCACACCAATAATCTGTATAAACACCTAAATCCCTCACCCTCATATATATGTATCCTGCTTCACAACACTTGCCCTAACTACCCTTCTATTTTTCTTACTCTATAATCTATTCTCTATTCTCTATTCTCTATTCTCTATTCTCTATTCTCTATTCTCTATTCTCCCAAGTACCTTAGTCCTAATCCCTGCCCCGTGCCATTATCCTAAATCCCAGAGTTAGTACTCACCCATAGCACTTACCTTTTCTTAAACTTATTAACTCCTATTTCACGTACTAATCTTCAGTACTCACACCCGCACTATTCTTTATCACTTTTCTCTATCATTTTACATTTTTCACTTGCCCTTAAGCCCTTGCACTTGCCCTTACCTAAGAAGACTAATATAAATAAGTCTTCCCACATCCCTCTACTACCCACTATACGTGAAAGTAGCGCCCCCTTCGATTGCACTCGCACCCATACACATGAGCTTCAGCGAAGAGAACGGAATTGTAGTGGAGAAGCGGAGCGTTCGCCTTTATCCTTGGATTTCTACCGCTTAGGCGGTATCCAATCAAGAAATCCAGGGATAACAGCGATCGGAAGTACAATCCGTTATCGTAGCTGTCCTCGCATCTGACTTCGCAGCTATTATCGTTATCGAAGCTATCCTCATAGTCACCTATGATTGCATACAAAAAGGGCGCAACTTTCACGCCCCTTCACTCATACCACCAAATACTCCGCAGCTTCTTCACATTCAATGCATTTCACTGGCGGGTCCCAGTCGGAGAATTCGGTCTCCTTCAAGTCTACAATATCTGGTGCATCTTCATATTCATCAACGAATTTGTCGATTGCAAGCTCTACATGATCTTTGCATACCACGTACATGAATGAAAGCATCCTTTCTGTCCAACACTCTGCTGATTATCTATCTATTATAACCCGAATTCGCCCATAACACATCCATAATCTACATTGAACCCGCTACCCTTTTATTTCATCCTACTCCACCGGCTTATCTTCAAGCGTTAATTTCACTACCTTCAATTCACCATCGCGATAGAACGTAACTTCTAGAACATCGCCAACTTTGCGCTGATCATAGAGGAACTTGCGAAGCTCCAAGGTTGAACTAATCGGCTCACTATCCAGCTTCGTGATAACGTCATTTAATTTCAATCCTGCCACTAATGCAGGGCCAACCGCATCTAAGACGATGATGCCATCCTCTACACTACTTGGCAACTTCAGATTCTTCCGTTCTTCCGCATCGAATGGTGTAAATCTATTATTCAAATCTACGGTATACACACCGATATATGGTCTAGTTATAGTCCCGGTTAACATCAATTCATCCACGATGCGCATGACTGAATCCGTTGGAATCGCAAAGCCAATTCCCTCTACGCCCATATCGGATATTTTCATCGTATTAATCCCGATCAATTCACCATCCAGATTAACTAGAGCACCACCACTATTACCCTCATTAATAGCTGCGTCTGTCTGGATCACTTCCTGCTCCCAATCATATATTCCATCCTTATTTAAGGAGACAGGAATGTCGCGCTTGGTATGGCTCACAATACCAGAGGTAAGTGTATCTCCAAGTCCTAAAGGGTTACCGAGGGCAATGACTGTTTCACCTAAGCGAATTTCCTTAGAATTCCCAATCTTAGCAACGGTATCAATCTTATCTCCATTGATCGATAGAACCGCAATGTCACTAACGATATCCGTTCCTACTAATGTAGCTGAAATTTGATCGCCGTCAACTGTCGTCACTTCCAATTCATCCGCTTCCGATATCACATGATTATTCGTAATGATATAGGCTAGCCCATTCTCCTCTTTAAAAATAACACCTGATCCCAGACCCGATTCATCCAAGTCTATGATATCGCTATTCAGATCCTGATAATTAGAAATGCTTACAACTGCAGGACGTACTTTGGCTGCTGCTTGTATTAATCGTTCATAAGGATCAGTCTCCATCTTCAATGGTACTGCACTCACAGCAGCTGCTTCTGGAGTCGAAGACGGCAATCCTGTAATCAGGCTGAATAAGACTACAGCGAGTAAAGCACTGATCACCGAACTAATTACCGAGATTTGCAATGTCGACATCCCTGGACGGCGAACTTTGGACCAATTTCCAGCAGCGGACTTTACTTTGGTATGCTCTTTTCTCTGTCTTGATACTTTGGGCGAATAGAAATCATCTTCGAACAAACCCATAGTAAATCCTCTCCCTTATGATTACCCTCTTAATTATCTAGAACATAATGACACCATCAACAACAGGTTAGCGAGTGTCCATTTTCTCTTAGAAAAACCTCATATATATATAACAGTTGTCAGAGCATAAAAGTTGCTATTCTGCGCCATCTTATTTTTTATATCACCAAATAATGTATTTTTGAACATCAAAATACCAATTCTACTAGCAGAAACGGCCATGATGTCCTCTTTCAAGGACAGAATCCGTCTCTGCCGAAATATAAGAACTAGAGTATTAAGAATCAATTTCATAATTACGCAAATCGATTTAGATGCATCGGCGATAATGAAATTGATTCAAGTGAAACTTATACTTTCTTATATTTTGAAAATAAAATTCAAATTCTCAATCCGTAGGAATAATCTGGAGTCAAACAGACTACACTAATATCATGACTAGTATCGTTGTGAAGTCACTTCATAGATTACATTCTGTTGTGTTCATTGTATCATACGTGATACTAGTATATAACCTTTTTACCCAGCCATATTGTGGTTAATAACGGGCTTTACACATTAATAGGAGAGTGGTGATTACTAAATGGAACAGAGAAGTATATCGCAGGATATCGTACATATGATGGCCAAACTTGGAGATATGAAGGATGAGCATTATCGAAATACCCTTGCCCTGAGTACCATGATTGAACTTCTAGTAGACAAGGGCATACTAACACGAGACGAATTGGCTACGAAGGCTGATGAACTGGATCAATTGATCTCTTGCTCACCTTATCCCATGGTGTAGGACGATCATAGAAAGTATCACACAATTGGAATTCCGTCTCTTTATAGAAACATCCGCGTTCTTCCATTGCATCGCGTACTGTCATTTTAGCCAAATCCATCATATTGTGATCTCGACTTAAATGTGCTAGATACGTACGTTTCGTATCGCCTGTAAGAAGTTCACTCATCGCTTCTCCAGAAGCAACATTAGAGAGATGGCCCATATCACCAAGAATACGTCGTTTCGTATTCCATGGATAACGCCCCATTCGTAATAATTCTATATCGTGATTAGCTTCCAGAACCAATACATCTGCATTCGAGAGAGCTTGCTTTACTTTATCACTAACATAACCCAGATCCGTAGCTACACTAAGTTTCTCATCATCCTCATAGAAGTTATATCCTACGGGTTCTGCCGCGTCATGCGAAATCCCAAATGATTCCACACGTAATGTGCCGAAGTCCTTCGCCTCACCACTATCCATAACAATCCGATTCTCTTCTGCAATTTTACCTATCGATTTATCCATAGCATCCCATGTCTTCTCATTCGCATAAATAGGAAGATTATATTTACGAGCCACTGGACCTAGTCCCTTAATATGATCAGAATGCTCATGCGTCACTAGAATACCATCGATATCCCCACCATTCAGATCCCGCTCCTTTAATAACTCATCCACCCGACGTGCACTGAATCCAGCGTCAATCAATAGCGTTGTCTCACCGTTCGTGACTACTGTTGCGTTCCCTGTCGACCCACTAGACAATACTGTAAAAGATATTCCCATAACTCACACTCTACTCCTTCACTTTTTCTGTCTTGGAACTAATAACGTCCCCACTGATGCCTTGTACATAATACACTTCATTCTCAAGTGTGAAGCGCCACGCAGGTGCAGCCACTTGATTCTCCGAATTAAACATCTCGCCATAATAACCTAACTGTATATCCTTCACAACAGAATTAGGCGCAATATATTTATTGATTAAAGTAGCTAATGCATCAACGGCAGTTAGTACCTTTTGTTGTTCTTCTTCATTGGACGAAACAATCTTTATCTCGGACAATTGATATGAAGTTATTTTACGGTCAGTATAATGTAACTTTAGCTTCAACTGATCATTAAAAAGTGGCCATTCCGATTCTACCAAAGGATGAAATACAAAGACCCCATTCTCACTTTCCATAGAATCATAACGATACTCTTCGAATCTAGGAATCTGATCCTCCAGTGCTTTGACTAAGTCATCACCCATGAAAACTAACTTACTATCCACTGGTTCATCCAGTTCGACAGGTTCCACCGATTCATCATTTATATAGTGATAGTTAATCTTAGGAAGTACTGGGGTTCCCGCAGGAATAAGGCATAGGATCTGAATATTCTTCTCTTGCATGATGATCTGAGTATTCTCATCTAGTGATGTATAATCCAGACTACTTGTTACTTGTTCACTTACATCATTCCACAATTGATAGCCTAGCACGAGATTTAATAATAAGAAAGCATAGATCAAAACATTCTTAGCCCTTCCCCAATCCATTCCCATCCCCCCTGTTCTCAATCATTTCTATGATCTCAATTTATCAATCCAGCACGATGACTGCACCAGATTTAAGATTAACCGCCCACACAGGTTTTAATTGTAGACCTTTGTCTGTCCTTGTAGGTAAGTAAGCCGGATATAAATCGACGATTTCTGATTGCTGACTTATGCTCTTCAATTTATACCTTAGATCATCTCCACCAGATAACGTCTTCATTTCCTTCTTCGCTTCCTCGGGTTGTATATAAATGAGCGATCTCTCGTAGGTCGATACGGTTCCTTGGTGTAAGTTAAGCTTGATCAACCCATATTGGAACTGTGGTGTTTCCAGAATAGGATAGGTGCCGTAATACTGCTGGAACTCCACCTCATTCTGGTCTATACCTCCGCCAGCAAGGCTTAGCCGATAATCACCATTCCAGCCTCCGTGCTGGTTGACGAAATCGACAGCGGCTAACACTTCTTTGGCTATGTCGTCTTCTCCATCAGGCAAAGCGGCAGGATCGCTATAACTCATCCATTTCTGTTCCTGTCTTACTTGTAAACTACGCTTACTATCCGTATAAATTTCCGAGCCATCCTTCTCCTTGATATTACGAGTAATGCTGGGATCGAAGAATAAACTACGCTGCATTTGTTCTGAGGTATAGGCATCGACACCTATTGTAGCTGCTACCATTTCCACTTCGGTTTCTGGAATATAGTAGCTTCCATTCACAGACGAATAAGGTATCCACGATTGTCCGAAATCCACATGTTGTTGTACATCCTGTGCTGTAAGGTCAGCTTTTCCAGCCTCATATACAACGTCACCTTCTGTACTAAAGAATAAAGCACGTGCTTTAGACTCACTACTTACATTATAAATCCAGATTCGATTAATTTGCTCAGCTTGAAATAAAGAATCTGGTTGGATCTGCATCACACGTTGCAGCAATGACACTGGTACGCCCTCACCAAAACTTAATTCAATTCCTGGATTCTGGGTGCGAATTTCTGCCATATTGATGTCTTGCAAAGAGCGACGCTGAAAGCTATCGAAGCTCCGCCCCTCAAGGCGTGAGAAGATCAAATTATAGAACGTAGAATTCGGATAGAATATCGTATGTTTATCCTCACCCATATGAATAATCATTTTATTCGGATAAATAAGACTCTCTACATCAGATTCCGGGCCCATATATTCTGTCTTAATATAGCTCGTTGCCGACTTAATGACGGAGTCACTTCCTGGAAGACGATACATGAGATAATAACTCTCAACTAAACTACCTACGACTAACAAGACGAGTACTATGGACTTCAGCTTTTCTTTCATACCATCACACCCCCATCCTCAACTATTGGAAGTATGAAGCTAACTTTCGTACCTTGTTCAAGTTCAGATTGGAGTGTCATTATCCCTCCATGTGCGTTTACAATTTCCCGGGCAATCGAAAGGCCTAGACCCGTCCCTCCCATATTACGCGAACGTGCCTTGTCCACACGATAGAATCGGTCAAATATGTGATCTATATCTTTCTTTGGAATACCAATTCCTGTATCCTGTACTGAAATAGCAAGCTGATAGTCATCCGTCAACCTAGCTTCAAGCGTAACTAGACCACCATCTGGTGTATATTTAAGCGAATTGGATACTAAATTATCAAGTACCTGGTCAATTTGATCACGATCAAATAACACACTTTCAATACCCTCTTGCACTATAATGTTCGATTTAATATGCTTCTGTTGCATTTGAAAAGAAAACCGGTCCGTTACATCCTCCAACATCTCCAGTACATCCGTTGGTTCTTTACGTAAAGAAGACTCTTTATTATCCAGTCTGGATAAGTGAAGAAGATCCGTTACAAGTCGAATCATTCGTTCCGTCTCATTCTGAATAACGCCGACGAAGCGTTGGGCTAGCTGTGTATCCTCAATAGCTCCATCATCCAAAGCCTCAGTATAGCTCTTAATGGTTGTAAGTGGTGTCCGCAACTCATGCGATACATTAGCTACGAATTCACGCCGCGATGCCTCCAACTTCTCTTGTTCTGTTACATCCTGTAACACAACAATTGTCCCGGCAATCCCGAATTCTCGTCGATGAATCGATGTGAAAGTAACTCGTACCTTATATGCGGTATCTACTCCTGGAATACTCATCTCCAGTAATGCACTGTTCATAGACCCATCTGCCACGGCATGAGCTTGTTCAGAATCAAGTCCGAGTAGCTGTACGATGTCCTTCTGATCTGATTCATCCTCGTCTAGACTTAACATCGCGCTCGCTCGACGATTCATAAGAATAACATGTCCCGCTTCATCCGTGGCAATGACGCCATCACTCATATTCGTTAGAATCGAAGCTAACTTCTCCTTCTCCTCTTCATTCTGTAAGAGTGCATCACTTAGACGACTGGTCATATAGTTAAAGGCTTCACTTAATTGCCCAATTTCATCATTACCGAATACCGGCATCCGCTGTTCGAAGTTTCCTTCTGCCACTGCGGTCGCATGGCGTGTCATTTCTTTGATAGGCTGTGTAATTGTATGTGCTAGAATAACGCCAAGAATGGCCGTTAATCCTAATGCTAGTAACATACCAGAGATAAAGATATTATTAACTCGTCCAATCGTATCATGCAACTCCGTCATCGAAGCGACAATATAGATGGCACCCACAATTTTGCTATTATTAATGATGGGCTTCGCAACCACTCGTTTACGCTCATTATCCTCGTCAATTACGTACTCCTCGTTATCGCTAATCCCTTGGAGAGCACGGCTCACAACCGTCTGTGTATTCTTACGTCCCACATAATCAGCATGGGAAGATAGGGAGGTAATTAGTACCTTCCCACTGGCGTCCAGCACCTGAATTTCTACGCCACTCAGATTGAATAGATTATTGACGATTACTCCTAAGCTTTCAACCGAGTTCTTTCCCTCTTCGATATCGTCACCTAATTTATCTGCCGCCATCACAGAGAGTAGCTCTGCTTGCTCTTGCAAATCATTGGTGAAATTACTAGTAAGTGAATTCTTCATTGCACTCACGAAATAGACCCCGATGAGTTGCATCGCAATAAGAATCAACAGCATATATACAATAATAAGCTTTGCTTGAACGGTACGAAAAAAAGAGGCGGGTTTCATTACAGCCCTCCGTTTTTAAGGCTTCTCATCACATAACCAAGCCCCCTGCGTGTTAGAATATATTCTGGTTTGCTAGGGTTCTCCTCTATTTTTTCACGAAGCCTACGAATAGTCACATCCACCGTACGCACATCACCGAAATACTCAAATCCCCATACAGCTTGCAGCAGGTGCTCACGCGTCATCACTTTACCTGCATGTTTCACAAGATAGAATAGTAATTCATACTCCCGATGCGTCAAATCAAGTGCTTCGCCATTCTTATATACCAAATACATATCGGTATCAATAAACAAGTCGAAGAAAGGTATTCCTTGCTTTTCATCATCTATAATTTCTTCTGAAGGTGTTTCCTTCTTCGTCACTCTTCTCATATGTGCCTTAACCCGAGCTAGTAGCTCCCTTGTGCTAAAGGGCTTCGTCACATAATCATCTGCACCCATCTCTAATCCCAGTACCTTGTCAATTTCCCCATCTTTTGCTGTTAACATAATGATAGGAAAATGAAGTTGCGCAGCTCGTATTTCACGGCATACGTCCATTCCATCTTTACCGGGTAACATCAGATCAAGTAGCATAAGATCAGGCTTCTTAGATAACGCTAATTCAACAGCAGTAATGCCATCCAATGCACAGATAACATCGTACCCCTCTTTTTCTAAGTTGAATTTCAATATATCTGTAATGGGCTGTTCATCATCAACAACTAGAATGGTTCCTTGCATGAATATATCCCACCTTATATTTCAAGACATCGAATGTAAGACCTCTTTATATTTTAGCACACCTGATTATTGTCCACACCTTAATAACATCTTATATAGCACAAAAGAGCAGACCTCTATGGGTCATGCTCTTCTATCTTGAACAAAATTCTAGTTTAAGTATTTCATAGGATTCTGAGCGACATCATTTTTCTTTATTTCAAAATGTAAATGAGTGCCCGTCGAGCGTCCTGTATTCCCCATCACACCAATGCTACTTCCCTTCTCGATCGTCTGTCCTTGATTGACCGAGATACTACTTAAGTGACCATAAAGCGTTGTATACCCATTGCTATGATCTATAACAACGGCCTTTCCATAACCACTAATGTTTCCTGTGAAGGTAACTACTCCCTCATCAGAGGCCATAATCGTACGATTCCCCGATACAATATCGATACCTTTATGTGATCTTCCCCAGCGAGAGCCATATGTACTAGATATGGTTGCTCCACTTACAGGCCATGCAAATTGTCCTGAACCTTGCCCGGCAATCTTGGTTCCTTGCAGTACAACCTCGGTAACTGACTCTTTGATCACTTCCTGACCCAGCCATTGTTCATCAATGACTTGACCATTCTCTTTAGTCACGATATATTCCATGACTTTGAGTCCTTCCTGACCAGGACGAACCACTTTGGATTTCCCTGCTTCGAGTTCTTCTGTTTTTCTAATCTCGATCTGCGGAGCTGTCACAATCTCTTCAGCCACTTGTTCAACCGTGGTAACTGTGATTGGAAGCTTCGGTACAGTAAGCGTTAAAGTATCTCCTATTTGTAGATATTTCTCCTTAATATCAGGATTGTTTAGATATACCTGCTTCTCGGTAATTCCATATTTTTGTACGATAGAACCTAATGTATCCCCTTCTTTAATCGTATAGACGATGGGGGCTTCATTACTCTTAGACAGAAGTGCTGTTACATCCTCTACACTAAGTACCTGCTCAGGATCTACTGTAGTTGGTGTAACTGCAACTTCTTCGACAATTTTAACCGACTTAACAGATGATTCTGGAGCTTGCGCTGTACTCACTGTAGATGCTGTTACCGAACTACTCATTTGTTTAACTTGTAGTTGCTGTTTGGCTCCCTCAGGTAAATACTGTTGTGCTAGTTGTTCTAGAATATCATCTACCGTTTCTTGATCTTTAACAATCCCAATAACCTTACCATCAACCTTTAATTCTACGCCTTCGGCTTCTGCACTTAGCATCCCATCGAGTCTCTTAAGAGTAGCTTCGCTATTGACCTCTGCCTTAAAAGCTACCTCAGCTTCCGTAGTAATGTTCTCTGTATATAGAGTCATTTCCACATTCGGATATTTATTCTGATATTCCTGTCGTTTCCGGCTATATAATTGTTCGATTTGATTAGGGTTGTCGATACTTCCGATCACTTCATCCCCGACATATACGTTATAGTAGGCAATTTTGTTGGCATTTACATACTCATTACCTGCAAACACAAGACCTATTGTTATCACAATCCCAGTAGTTGTTACAAGCCACCATTTCTTACCTTTATTCTTAGTTTGAACTTGGCTCCATATAGAACGGATGAACCGTGATCCCTTACTATTATTGTCATCCTCATCCTCATGCTCATTAGGATGGATGAATCTCGTTATGCTCTTCTGGATATTCTTTATCCATGATACGTCATTGCTACCTTTCATCATTGAGCTCCTTTATAACCAATTAAAGAAGAATCGGTTTACCACTGAATCAAATTACATAAGCGATTATGAAATTGATTCCTATAAGTACGGTACCCGCATCTTCGAGTGATAAACTAAATTAACAATCACCCGTCTCCAAATGCTTATACTTCCCATTATTTTAATTTTAAGTCGATTCTTTCGAAAATTAGATGATTCTACCTTACTTCAGGGAGAGTCATCGATGAATAGAGAATTGTTTAAAAAGTATCAAAATTTTAACCTTTTATGTTCCTTGTTTACTTTACCATAACATTTAGATTCATTTCAACCTTTACCAAACATCAAAAAAACCCATTGTTATATGGGTTTTCAGATTTTTCCATTTATTTGTTAACTTATAATAAATGACAAATAAGTGACATTACTCATCTAATCACGGTCTAAGTAACGTTAGTAGCTTATCATATTCCTCATCATTCAGATATTCAGATAGAATACTCTCTACTTGTACAAGTTCTTGTTCAGTTAAGCCGTTCTCCATAGCAACGGTAATTTCTTGCACGCGCTCTTGGGGAAGTTTTGTCATTAATATGTTAAATATCTCTTCCTTGTCGCTGTCAATCATTTCATCTTTCTTCTGAACTAACTCATCTGGTGAAATAACAACTTGTTGATCCTGCTCTATCTGTAACTGCTCTTGTTGTCCGACTCCAGCAGCATCCTCTTTATAGTCCCCCCCCATGACAGGCAACGCATCCTCAACAGGCTCTTCCTCTTCAACAGTGGAAGTTGGATTGCTCTTCGTCTCTACGGGTACTTCATCTTTCACTAATGGGATGTCAGCATCTTTGGTATCCTTTGCGCCTAGTCCCATCATTCCTTGCAACATACTTCCAAAGGTCAAAGGTTCACCAGGTAGTTGTACATTATAACTTGCTAATATGGACTTTAGATAAGCATTTACAACCCAACCTGTAGTAGCAACGGTTAATGAGCTCACCAACATCACCATTAGGGCAACCTTACAAAACCAACCTACGAACTTCATCGTATATCCTCCTTAACATCCCATGATCCGATCACTATGTTCCCTATGATGCACAGTATTGCCCAGAAGATGTCCGTTTAATCCGTTGAATGATTACGTAACTATACAAGCAGAAACGGCTATGCCGTCCTTTTTCAAAGACGGCATAGCCGTTTCAGCGGAAATATAAGGATTAGATTATCAAATGAAACTTATATTTCCTTATATTTAAAAAAAGCCTGCCCGCCACAGTAGTGACAGACAAGCTTTATTCAACATCCCTTTGGAAAGCTACATGCTATTTATAGATTGGAAGAACCTGATTTGTCTGATCACGATTACGTCCTACGGAGAAGATTGCAATCGGAATACCTGTCAATTCGGATACTCGGTTCACATAGTTACGTGTGTTCTCTGGAAGATCAGCTAGCGTCTTCGCACCTGTAATATCTTCACTCCAACCTGGTAATTCTTCATATACCGCTTCACATTCTGCAAGCATCTTCAGGCTAGCTGGATATGTCGTGATCAACTCTCCACGATACATATAACCCGTACAAATTTTAACCGTTTTAAGACCTGACAGGACATCCAATGAGTTCAAAGATAATCCTGTTATCCCACTAACACGACGAGCATGTCGTACTACAACACTATCGAACCAACCTACACGACGTGCACGTCCAGTAACAGTACCATATTCATGGCCTGTCTCGCGAATATAGTCACCGACTTCATCGTTCAATTCTGTTGGGAATGGACCATCCCCGACACGAGTTGTATAAGATTTAGCCACTCCGATAACTTGCTGGATTTTGGATGGACCTACACCCGAACCGATACAAACTCCACCCGCCGAAGGGTTCGATGAAGTAACATAAGGATAGGTTCCTTGGTCGATGTCTAACATCACACCTTGAGCTCCTTCGAACAACACTTTACGGTTCTCATCAATAGCATCATTCAAAACAACGGATGTATCCGTTACATAATGGCGAATAATCTCAGCATATTCCAGATATTGCTTTAGAGTCTCTTCTACATCAATTGGCTCCACACCATATACCTGTTCAAGTACGTGATTCTTCTCTTGCATCATTTGACGAAGTCTAGATTCAAATTCCTCCGCATCCATAAGATCTGAGATACGAATACCGTTACGTGCAGCTTTATCCATATAACAAGGGCCAATCCCCTTACGAGTCGTACCAATCTTATTAGCACCTTTACGATCTTCTTCAAGTGCATCAAGCACCATGTGATACGGCATAATGACATGTGCACGGTCGCTTATAACTAAATTATTAGTAGTAAATCCATTGTCATGGATATAATTTATTTCTTCGATGAGTGCAGCTGGGTTAATAACCATTCCATTACCAATAACGCATACTTTATTTTCGTAGAATACGCCAGATGGAATAAGGCTTAACTTAAACTTCTTATCGTCAATCAGAATGGTATGGCCGGCATTGTTACCGCCCTGATACCGGGCCACCACATCGGCGCTCTCTGCGAGAAAGTCTGTGATTTTCCCTTTGCCTTCGTCTCCCCATTGTGTTCCCACAACGACTACTGTTGACATATTCATTCCCCTTTTGGTGCTAATACACCTATTATTGAAATCATAATCAGTATCTTAGTATATGGTTCACATTTCTAAACCATACACGATACTATCCTACACTAAAGCAGCAATAATAGTTTATCAGTCCCCTTTTTTAATGTCAAACAAAAAACGAACAATCACTATATAAAAAGTGTGATTGTTCGGATATAGAATATAATTTGCGGTGATCAAGGATAAATTTTGCTTTATCATCCTGCAAATGGGTCGGAATGTGCATGCTCATAATTAACGAATTTATTAAAGTTTTTTAGGAAGACCAACTCAACTGTTCCAACTGGACCATTACGTTGCTTAGCAATAATAATTTCAATAATATTCTTCTTCTCCGTATCCGCATTGTAGTAATCATCACGGTATAAGAAAGAAACGATATCAGCATCTTGCTCAATAGATCCAGACTCACGCAAGTCACTCATCATCGGCCGTTTGTCTTGACGTTGCTCTACCCCACGGCTTAACTGAGACAAGGCTACGACAGGCACTTCAAGCTCACGAGCAATCTGCTTCAGAGTACGGGAGATTTCAGATACTTCCTGCTGACGATTTTCTCCGGCCTTGCCACGACCTTGAATCAACTGAAGATAATCGATCACAATCATCCCAAGACCATTCTCTTTCTTCAGCCGGCGACATTTTGAACGAATATCAGCTACCGTTACACCTGGCGTATCATCGATATAGATATCTGCTTCGGATAATGATGAGATTCCCATCGTAAGCTTGGCCCAATCATCATCTTTGAAATCCCCAGTTCGCATCACATTGGCGTCTAGATTCGCTTCGGCACAGATCATACGTTGTACAAGCTGGGGTGCTGACATTTCCAGACTGAAGATAGCTACTGTTTCATTGGCACGGACGGCAACATTCTGAGCTATATTCAATGCAAATGCCGTTTTACCTACAGAAGGTCGGGCTGCTACGATGATAAGGTCGTTACGTTGGAATCCATTGGTCATTTTATCTAGATCCACGAATCCTGTTGGAATACCTGACGTACCACCTTTATTCTCATGTAGCATTTCTACACGATCGAATACCTCCATCAAGACATCACGGATTAGAACAAACCCGCTCCCACTACGACGATTGGAGATCTCCAGAATTTTACGCTCGGCATCCCCAAGCATACCTGATACATCTTCACCACCGGTATATCCTTCACTAACAATTTGTGTAGCTGTGCGAATAAGGCGGCGCAACATAGACTTCTCTTCAATAATCTGCGCGTAATAATCTACGTTTGCAGCTGTTGGCACGGAATGTGCCAATCTCGCTAAATAACTGACACCACCGATTTCCTCCAGTTGTCCACGGTCCTGCAATAAAGAAGTCAATGTCACTAGATCAATCGGTTGATTACCTTCACCTAGTTGTAACATCGCCTCAAAAATTAATTGATGTGGTTTATCATAGAAATCATCCGTGTTGATACGCTCCATTGCAGTAATTAAAGCTTCATCCTGCAATAATATCGCACCAATGACAGCCTGTTCCGCCTCTAAATTCTGTGGTGGAATCCGATCAAAGAACAACTCTCCACCCATTTTAACCCTCCGTTACTTGAACCTTAAGCGTTGCCTTCACTTCAGGATGTAGCTTAACTGGAACCTGAGTTACACCCAAGTGCCGAATCGGTTCACTTAATTCAATCTTACGTTTATCTATTTTTACACCTTTAGCTGCTAGTGCTTCGGCAATTTGCTTACTTGTAATAGCTCCGAACAATCGGCCGCCTTCACCCGCTTTAGTAGCAAGTTCTATCGTCAATTCCTCAAGTTTTTTACCTAGAACGATGGCCTCATCTTTTTCTTGTTGTTTACGTTTTTGTTCTGCTGATACTTGATTCTCAAGCGTCTTCATATTGCCATCCGTTGCTGCACGTGCTAATCCACGAGGGAACAGAAAATTCGCTGCATACCCTTCCGATACTTCTTTTACATCACCTTTTTTAGCTTGGCCCTTCATATCCTTTATAAAAATAACTTTCATTCGAATAGACCCTCTTTCTCCTCAATTTGTTGCAATACCTCTATTAATTTAGCTTCGGCTTCTGTTACCGTACACTTTAGTTGTACAGCTGCATTGGTTAAATGTCCACCTCCGCCTAACATTTCCATCACAACCTGCACATTCATACGTCCTAGCGAGCGAGCACTAATACCTACCATCCCATCCGGACGTTCACTTATTACAAAAGAGGATACGACATCTGTCATCGTCAGAAGTGTATCTGCTACCTGCGCAATCAACAGTTGTGAAATAACGACTCCCTGCTCCGTTACCGCTAAAGCGATGTGTTGATGAATCATCTTCGCGTTCTTGATGATTTCCGCCTTGGCTAAGTATTCCTGAAGATCCTCTTTTAACATCCGTTGAATCATAACTGTATCCGCACCACTTCGTCGTAAGAATCCTGCAGCCTCAAAAGTTCTAGAACCCGTATGAAGCGCAAAATGCTTCGTGTCCACAATAATCCCTGCCAACAACATCGTGGCTTCGATCTGCGTCAGTTGTATTTTTTCGTGAATATATTGTAGTAACTCTGTAACTAACTCACAAGCTGATGAAGCGTAAGGCTCCATATAGACAAGTACAGCATCATTAATGAACTCTTCACTACGTCGGTGATGGTCCACCACGACAATTCGGGTAGCATTGTGTACTAATTTAGGCTCCATAGTCATAGAAGCTTTATGCGTATCTACAACTACTAATAGACTATGTCCAGTGAGCATTTGTAAGGCTTGTTCTGGTGTTATAAATCGTTCTACTAATTTCTCATCTTTCTCTACCTGTATTAACATACGTTCAATCGAAGGATTATTACCCGATAATACAATATAAGCCTCTACATTATACATCTGTGCTGCTTTGAGTAATCCAATGGAAGCACCGATAACATCCATATCCGGCATTCGATGTCCCATAATGAATACCTTATCGCTCTCTTGCATGAGATCTCGAAGAGCATGTGCGATCACTCTAGCGCGAACTCGCGTCCGTTTCTCTACCGCATTCGATTTTCCTCCATAAAAAGATAATCGCTGTCCGTCCTTCACTGCAGCCTGATCTCCACCACGCCCAAGCGCCATATCAAGGCTTGATTGTGCAAGCTCTCCTAATTCAGAAATATCATTGGGGCCAAAAGCTAGTCCAACACTCAATGTCATTGGAACCTTAAGATCAGCCGTCATTTCCCGTACTTCGTCTAGAATAACAAAGCGACTTTTCTCCAACTCTTGCAGCGATTCATGACTCAACATCATGAGGTATCGATCTGAAGAAAGACGACGTAAGTATACACCATATGCTTTTGCCCAGAGAGTAATCACGTTCGCAGCCTTCGCAATAAGCGCCGTCCGCTGTTGATCATCCATCCCTTGTGAAGCTTCATCGAGATTATCTAAAGAGATCATACCCAATGCTAATTTCTCATCATTATATTGATTTTTTAGGATGGCGAGATCAGTAATATCATGTAAATACACAAGTCGCTCATCCGGAATGACGATTAACTCATAGTAGCGATCCTCATGTTGCATCTCAACACGATGCTCTTTATGTGGATGAGAGTGATCCTTAGCCTCTTTCTTATCACTAATCGCTGTAATTAACGGTGGGAATACATCCTGTAAAGCGGTTCCGATCAGTGACTTACGCTTAAACATATTGCTAACATAATGATTATTCCATTCGATATTACGATCTTCACTATATAGTACAATACCAAAGGGAAGCATACTTATCGCTTCGCTTTCTACCCGTTTAATACGGAATGAAAGCCCATTGATATATTCAAGTAGATCTTTTCGGAATGCCATTTCCGTCTTTAACATTATATAACTGAGAACAGCTACAATACACAGACAGATGATTCCAAGTGGCCAATTGTACCACGATACAAAGATCACGAGCAGCAATAAAAGCATAAACGCCCATACGCTTTGATAGCCGTGCCAGCGTCTCTGTAGAAATTTAGGCATGACTCTCCATCCTATCGTTTTGGTTTAGTCATTAGCTGACGCAATGGGAATGCGATATCTAGAATACCGATAATAGCCATGGGTGGAAATAATAATACAGGAATGGCTATTAAGAACGGTATAATGCTATGCCATTTACGAATATACGCTAGGTAAAAGAAGAACCCTATGGCCTGAATTGCGAAGAATACGTTCAATATAGGAACCAGATTCGCAGAAATCATATTTAAATAACCACTATCTGAGTTGTATGCAATCATATCAATGACAACACCAATTAAGTAATACCATATTAATGATCTGGGGAATCTCCATTCCCTTGCTGGTATAAGCTTCGGCACACTGTAGCCCATACCCGATAGAATAGGGCGGACAATGACATGTGAGATTATAGCCATCAAGAACGAGCTAACAATCAATGCATAAGGTATTCTTTGAATTGTCATATCCACCAATAAACTCATGTCCTCTGTCGACGGTAGCAAATCTGTTGAAAGGCCGTTACTAGCTACCATATCCTGCAGTGGCTTCATCGTGATGTTAACGATATCCTGCATATATTGTGAAAGATCGAATTGGAACAAGACCGTTCCAATAAAGAGTAGCAGGAGCATCTCCACTAGAATTGTAGCTGCTCCAACAACAATAGTCCGTAGGGCGGTTGCCCGTCTCTTATAACATCTTCCCATGAAGATGGCTGGGACAGCAAAATACAATGCCATCAACAAATAAATGGGATGGATCAGAAATGCAACGATCCATACTGGAATGACATGAATCATAAATCCTTTAGTATCTAATATGTTAAACAATACAATTACCGGCACAATCAACAACAATGCCGTGATCAGCGATAAATTAGTTAGCAATGATAGAATGAGGATTATATAAATCCCAGTCCAAGCTAACGACTTCCAGCTCGATTTCAATAGTTTCACCTCTTACGTAAATGTTCTTCAAGTGAGGAAATATCCTGGTACCATTCCTCCAATTGATGTCCTTCTTGCTTATGTTTTTTTAATTTGTCAATTAACAACTCGTCAATTTCACGGTAAGACACGCCTAGCCTTCGCCCTAAGATGTATGAACTCATGATCAAGCTAGCAAGACTGTCGCTAACACGAGCTGTACTACCTTCCCATAGTGCTTTGAATAAACGGGATACATGATCGACCACTTCAGTTTTCAGCCATTCAATCACTTTAGCACGTTTGGCTACATCCAAATCCTTAGGCATGTTGGACACGTTAACCTCCCCAAAAAAGCTTTATTCTTGATTATATCATAACCTATGCCTACACTACAGAGATAACTAATATGATTTCGAGCCACCTTCTACCGACTCTTTAGATACGAATTTTTCACAATATTCAATAATCTGACTTCTCCGAACAATACCTATGAATCGGTTCATATCATCAACGACAGGCACAAAGTTCTGAACCTTAGCGAGATTTATCAGATCCTCCATATTCGCATTAATTGAAACAGGCTTATTACTCATCTTAATGGGGATATCCTTAATCAGAAATTTCGTGGCATTCTCAAAAGTAACTTTCCCTTCAGAATTTTTCATATACCATAATAAATCACCTTCAGTGATTGTACCCGCATATTGACCATCATTATCCAACATAGGTACAGATGTATACCTATGGAACTCCATCTTCTCCAATGTCTGTCTTAACGTTGATTCCAACGTCAAGCATACCACTTCCTGCTTGGGAAGTAGAAAAAAAGCAATATTCATATGACATGATCCTCCTAATCTTGTTACAAAGTCCTCTAGCTTCATACGTTTATAACACCTAAATGTTCCAATAGAATCTAAATCAGCAGCCCTACTCGATTGGGCTGCTGACAGAAGTGTCTTTCATAGTTGTATTCTGATCATCCGGCATCAGTAACTGATAAGTTGATGTAGTGCTGTTCATCCAATTATCTATTAAGTCTTGAGCAAATTGAAGATCTTCTTCATCAGCTTCCTCATAAGATATACCATCCAATCGAATGTTCTCACCCATAACAGTATAACTTGTAATTTGTACTTCACTACCAGTTAATATCTGTTTAGCAAGATCAAGAATAAACTTGGGTTGCATATTCGTCTGAAAATTAGTCCCCATAATATCTAACAACTGTGGAATATTAGATACTTGGTTCACATTCATCATCTTCTTAGCTACCTGATCCAAGAAAACTTGCTGTCTCTTCGTACGATTGAAATCACTGTCCTCACGATATCTCACATAGTTCAAGGCGTCTGTACCATTGTAGGTTAATTGATTGGCTTTTACTGTGAATTTCTCATGATCGGCACCCTTGTTAACGATATCCTTTTGGATCGGGAGCTCTATACCACCAATCGCGTCGACCGCATCTTTCAATCCCACGAAATTAATCGTAGCATAATAATCTAAGCTATGATCGAGCAATTTCTCCATCGTATCTACAGCCATCTGTTCGCCGCCGAAAGCGAAGGCGTGATTAATCTTATCCTTCTTCCCCTTTCCCACAATCTCTGTGTAGGTGTCACGTGGAATGGATACCAACAATACCTTTGACTCCTTCGGGCGCATGACTGCATAGATCATCGTATCTGAACGAGCTGGCTCATCCTCACGTTGATCAGTGCCTAGTAGCAAGATTGAGAACGGCTTACTCTGAACTGCAATGGGCTCTGCCTTTGGTGTTCGAGTAGCTATATCTTCCTCAAGCGGCTTGTATGACTTCTCTTGCAACGTATTCTCTACCTGATCAGCTAGAAAAATATCAAATGCGAGCACTGCCAATGATTTGCGAAAAATATAGCCTCCTGCCAATATTAATACCAATACGATAGCAACGATTGTGAAACTTTTTGTTTTAGTCTTCATATTTGTGTCGTTCCTTCTTATATGTGGAATAGAGTTAAAATAAGTGAGTGATCATACCAAACTATTGTAAACGTTAAATCTCTAAAAGGAAACTGAAAAATACATACAATGCTAACAAGCATAAACGCCTTCGGCGTCCTTATAAGGACGGTAAGTGTTTAAGCGAGAAATATAAGCTATAAAGTATAGCGTAAAACTTATACTTTCTTATATTTTAAAAAAAGCGACAGAGAAAACTCTCCATCGCTTACGTTTCCCATATAACCATATGAGTGGACCTATTTATTTAGAAGATGTTTCTAATATCCTATACAAAATGACAAGCTACAAAATGATCATTTCCTACATTTCGATATTCTGGATTCCGTTGCTTACAAATATCAGAGGCGATTGGGCAACGTGTATGAAACTTGCATCCAGATGGTGGATTGGCCGGGCTAGGAATATCCCCTTGTAGAACAATCCGCTCCCGCTTAATCGTTGGATCTGGAATAGGTATAGCTGACATTAGAGCTTTGGTATACGGGTGTAATGGGTTTCGGAATAATTCTCTTTTCGGTGCCATCTCCACCATAGATCCTAGATACATCACCCCAACTCGGTCACATAGATGCTCAACCACGCTCAGATCATGAGAGATGAACAAGTACGTCAGACCTTTATCTTGCTGCAGATCGCTCAGAAGATTGATGATCTGTGCTTGTATAGATACATCCAGTGCTGATACAGGTTCGTCGGCTACAATGAATTCAGGATTCAAAATCAATGCACGTGCGATACCGATACGTTGTCTTTGTCCACCTGAGAATTCATGAGGATAACGCTGGTATTGATAACTAGCTAATCCACAAATATTCATCGTCTCTATCACACGTTCCTTGAGCTCCCTTGGATGAACTAATCCATGATCTAGCAATGCTTCACCAATCGCATCACCCACCTTAACTTTTGGGTTTAGTGAGCTATATGGATCCTGAAATACAATCTGTAGCTTCGGTCGAATTTTACGCAATTTATCTTTGGGAAGCTTATAGATATCTTGCCCCTTGAAGAATACATTACCTGAGGTCTTCTCTTGCAATCGGAGGATCGTACGACCAATCGTGCTTTTACCACAACCAGACTCACCCACAAGACCCAGAGATTCACCCTTATTAATTTGAAAAGAAACATCCTCAACCGCCTTGACATGGCCTACAGTCCGTGAGAATATACCACCCGTAATTGGAAAGTACTTCTTAAGGTTCTGAACTTCTAACAATGGTTGATTCATTGTACTTCCCTCTCCTCTTCATATAACCAGCAGGCTACTTTATGTTCGCCATTCGCAAGTGAACGAAATGGGGGTTGTTTCGCTTTACAAATATCCATACAGAACTCGCAGCGTGCATGAAAGTGGCAATTGTCTTCCAAATCCACAGGGTTAGGAACCTGTCCGGGAATCGAATATAATCGGTCTTTTTCTTGATTAATAATTGGTTTAGCTTTCAGAAGTCCTTGCGTATAAGGATGTTTAGGTTCTTTAAACAATTCTAATACAGGAGCCTCTTCAATCACTTTTCCAGCATACATAACGACAACATAATCAGCCATCTCAGCTACGACACCCAAGTCATGAGTAATAAGCATTATAGAAGTGTTCATTTTATTCTTAATCTCACGCATTAAGTCTAGTATCTGTGCCTGTATAGTTACATCTAAAGCTGTTGTTGGTTCATCAGCAATGAGTAGCTTCGGATTGCAACTAAGTGCAATGGCGATCATAATTCGTTGACGCATTCCTCCACTTAATTCATGAGGGAATGAATCGTATATTTTCTCCGCACGCGGAATTCCTACAAGATTTATTAATTCAATCGCCTTGAGTCGCGCCTCTTTACGATTCATCAGCAGATGAAGAATAATTGGTTCAGTGATCTGTTCCCCAATCGTCAATACCGGGTTAAGTGAAGACATCGGCTCTTGGAAAATAATTGAGATTTCATTCCCACGAATAAGACTCATATCACGCTTACTCATCTTCAGAATATCTTTGCCTTCAAACAGTATTTCTCCGCCAGCAATCTTACCCGGAGGTGTCTCAATCAACCGCATCAATGACATCGCTGTAACGCTTTTACCACATCCAGATTCCCCCACGACACATAATGTCTCACCCTCACGAATTGAAAAGCTAACATCATCAACCGCTTTAACAATCCCATCTGATGTATGAAAATGCGTCTTTAAATTACGGAATTCCACTACATTTTTAGCCATATCGCATCTCCTATCTTCAGCATCCGGGTGCCCTATTTCTTCATTTTGGGATCCAGGGCATCACGAAGGCCCTCACCAATCAAGTTGATTGCAACAACCGTTATAAGAATACACATCCCTGGCGGAATCCATAACCATGGTCTTTTACGGAAATCGATCATATTGTTAGCAGCTGAAATCATATTACCCCATGATGGGGTTGGAGGAACTACACCAATTCCTAAGTAACTCAGCGCTGATTCATAAAGAATAGCTCCTGCTACTCCCAACGTTGCCCAAACAATAATAATAGGAACCACATTAGGGAGTAGATGACGAAAGATTTTACGACGATCTCGTAATCCTAGAGCTTCTGTAGCTTGCATAAATTCCGTCTCCCGCAGAGATAGGATCTGCCCCCGTACAAGTCGTGAGACACCCGTCCAACCCAAGACCCCAATGATCAACATCAGGAAATAAATCCGATCGCCGGAATCCACTTTAAGATCCGATAACACGGCACCTAGAATGATTAGAATGGGTAGTGTTGGTAGTGACATGAATATATCAGCGATACGCATAATAATGGTATCAACTGCTTTACGGTAGAATCCAGCAAGAGCACCTAAGACTACTCCAATCGTTACCGATATTGATGTCGCTATGATCCCAACCCTTAAAGAAATTTGACCCGCAAGCATGACTCTCAATAGAATATCTCGACCTAGTTTATCTGTACCTAACCAATGATCCTTATTAGGTGCCAAATTCTTATCAGCAATGGTGATATCATCTAAGCTATAGGGAGATAACAGCGGTCCTACAAAGCTAAGTAAAAACATAAATATGAGTATAATAAGCCCCATGAATGCTAACCGATTGTTTACAAAGCGACGCATCGCCAATCTCCAAGGAGAAGCTGGTGCCTTTACAGGAGCCTGTGCATTCATCTCTAAAAGTGTTACGTCTACGGACACATTAATCTCCTCCTACTTCAAGCGAATTCTTGGATCTGCCACACCATATAGTACATCAGAGAGCAGATTCCCCAGCAAAGTTAGTGCCGCAAGGAATATCGTGAATCCGAGCATAAACGGATAGTCACGCATACTGATTGATCCTAAATATATCTGACCAATCCCTGGCCATATGAATACCTTCTCCAGTATAATTGCGCCACCGAACAATGCAGGTAGTTCAAATCCGAGTAAAGTAATCGCTGGAATCATCGCATTACGTAGGGCATGTTTAAAAATAACCGTTCGTTCCTTCAACCCTTTCGCACGGGCTGTCCGAATATAATCCTGACGGATCACTTCCAACATCGAGCTTCGGAAATAACGCGTAAGGCTACCCGTACTAATCATAGTTAATACTAGGGTAGGTAGTAACATGTGATGAGCTACATCCATGATATATTCCCATCCAGTAGCCCCAAGTCCAGCCGTCGTCATTCCCCCCACAGGAGTAATTCCCAGATTTAGACTAACGATTAATATAAGTAGAAGTCCTATGAAGAACGAGGGTAGTGACATCGAAATAAAGATGAGTAGTGTAATGATTTTATCTAAAAATGAGTGTTGAAATTTAGCTGAGAAGACCCCAGCAAATATGGCAATAATCCAACTTAACACTAGACTTGTAAAGGCAATAATAACTGAATTCCATACATACGTATTAATGACCTTAGTAACAGGTTTCTTATGCTGCATTGAATCACCCATATCACCTACAGCCATATTCCCTACCCAGTCAATATAGGCCTTGCCGATCGGCTTATCTAGACCGTATATTTCACGAAGCTGTACCTCTTTCTCTGCCGTCATATTAGGTGAGGCCTTCGCCGTAATATAATCACCTGGAACCATTCGGGAAATTCCAAATACAATAATAGTAATACCTATTAGCGTTGGGATCATTTGCAGCAGTCTACGAAATATGTACTGCCTCATAGTATTCCTCCTAGCTTCATAATAGGATATGCTCAGCCCTTATGGACTGAGCATATATCCTTTATTCTATTGTTTACTAGTATACTATTGGGCAACTTCTACTTGGTTAAGGCTAAAAGTAAAGTGTTTATATGGGGTGAGATCGAATCCTTTAATTCTTCCGTTAATAGCCCACATATCTCTTCTTTGATACATGTAGATGTAAGGAAGATCTGCATTTAATTCTTGATACATCTCTTTGTAGATTTCTTTACGTTTTGCTTGATCTAGTTCAACTTTACCCTTTTTCATCAACTCATCCACTTTAGCATTGGAATAACCGATATCGTTTTGTGCTCCATCCGTAATATACACGGTGTTGTCTGGATCTGGAGTTAACCCCCAAGCTGCGAAGTACATATCAAAATCTCCTTCATCCTTTTTAGCCATGATCGCATTGAAATCAAGTGTTTCAGGAGAAAAATCAAGACCTAATTCCTTATAATTCTTCGTCATAATTGGAAGCAAGGCATCTACAACCGGATTCTCTGCTGTAGCAGAGAAATCAATCTTGAATTTCTCTCCATCCTTCTCGCGAATACCATCGGATCCAACAACCCATCCGGCTTCATCTAAGAGTGTTTTCGCCTTTTCGATATCGAAATCATAAGTCTCAACACCTTCATCTGTATAAGCCCAGCCTACTTTGGATTCAGGAACGTTGATAACATCTGCAAAGATTCCATAGACACCTTCTACAATATCCGCACGATTAAGACCGATGGTAAGAGCCTGGCGGACTTTTACATCTGAGAATTTAGCTAATTCATGATTAAAGGCAACATATCCATAACCATTCGTCGGATATATATTCACATCTAGGAATCCTAATAATTGCAATTCTTCTACATTATCTTCATTAACTGTAACCATATCCATATCGATCTCACCCGCTTGTAACATCGCAAGCTTCGTATCATCAGTTGTCACCTTATAGATCAAATTCTTAATTTTAGGAGCACCATTGAAGTAATCTGGATTTGCTTCAAATACAACTTCTTGCCCTGCCGCATAGCTCTTAAGAATATATTTACCAGTACCAATGGGTTTGTCATTTAATTCTTTAATGGAATCTAATTTACCAAAGGCATAACCTTTACCATAGTAAGCTTCAGGTACGAATTCAATAATACCTAATGAATCTTTTGTTGTAGCTGTAATTTCAGTAACATTAATTTCGATGGTGTTGTCGTCAATGATGGTTACGCCGGAAATGTCTTTAGATTTGCCATCCTGGAATTCCTTTGCACCTGCAATATTTAATGACAGGATGTCTGATTCACCATCATATGTTGGGTCGAGATATACTTTCAATGCGAACAAGTAATCATTCACTGTGACAGGTGTTCCATCACTATACTTAACACCTGGTTTTAATTTAAATGTATATTTCAAGCCGTCTTCTGATACCTCAACGCTCTCTGCAAGACTTTCTTTGAACGTCCCATCTCCTTGAACTTCTAAGAATGAATCAAATACAGTTTCTACAACATATTTATCATATACTGTAGACCAGAAGAATGGACTGAATGTACCATTGGGTGCTGTCATACCAACAATGAGTGTGTCTGTACGATTTACAGCTGGAGCTGGATTAAGGGATAGATCACTAGCAGGGAATATCCCATCATTCTTACCCGCTTCTGTTTCAACCACTTCCGTTGGCTCGGTCTCTGCTGGCTCTACCGTTTCCGTAACAGTTGCTGGGGGAGTTTCCTCAGCTGGTGCTACCGTATTATTTCCTGCACATGCTGACAGAATGGTGATCATAACCAAAAGAATTAGCATCATACTTGATAATTTCTTCTTCAAAGTAAATCCCCCTTTAGATTAATTAACTAGGCTCAATCTTTTGTACATAGGAAATAACCAAAATGCTAATCAATCACCCTCCTAGGATTATTTTGAAAATCTGTAACCATTCCTCATAGATGATATTCATGTTGGTAGATTATTACTACTCTTATTGACAATAGTTACAACGCTGCAATAGTGCATTAAAGCTTCACCGTGTAATATACCTATGGTCAATAATAGTTATCAGGAAATTATTCCCTCTTAAATTAATGTAAATCATACAATGTTATAATAACTCACGTCAATCTATTTTTTACGAAAGTATTTATTTTCAATTATTTTGCAATTCATCTATGTATTATCATTATTATTTCACAAAATTTCATTTAATTTCAGTATAATTTCATAAATCCCAGTTTTTATTAATTTATATCTAACATCACCATGATCATCTTCGTAATAAACCATCACATAAATGTTATATTACCTGACATTGGTTAATGAATAAACTTCTTTTTGAAACGACAAAAAGAGACAGCTGCATAAGCAACTGTCTCTTCTATTTATACTCTACTATTCAGTAGTGTATGGCAACAAAGCGATTTGACGTGAGCGTTTGATTGCAATCGTCAATGCACGTTGATATTTTGCACTAGTACCTGTTACACGACGCGGCAAAATCTTACCACGTTCGCTAATAAATTTCTTGAGCAAATCTATATCTTTATAATCAATGTGAGTAATTTTGTTGGCAGTAAAGAAACAAACTTTCTTACGTTTATTACGTCCACCACGGCGTGCCGGTCTCTTATCGTTATCGGCAGATTCTCTTGGTTTAAAAGCCATGCTAGTCAGTCCTTTCCATATTTAAAATGGCAAATCATCATCCGAAATATCTATCGGTTTTCCGTCATCGGAAAAAGGATCTTGATTATTGTTGTTGTTACTGCGTGAGACCTGGTTTCCACGTCCTTCGCCTCCATAAGAAGACTCTTCACGCGTTGCACTACTATTCCCACCACTTCCGCCTTCGCGGTTTGATGACTCCAAGAAACGAACATTATCGGCAATAATCTCAGTAACGTATACACGTTTACCTTCATTATTCTCGTAATTCCGAACTTGAATGCGTCCTTCAACTGCTGTTAAGCGGCCTTTACGCAAATAATTGGCGCAAGTCTCTGCAAGTTGTCTCCAGGTTACGATTGGAATGAAATCCGCTTCGCGTTCTCCGCCTTGTGCTGTAAATTGACGATCTACAGCAAGCGTAAATTGCGTTACTGCTACCCCTGAAGGCGTGTAACGTAATTCTGGATCCTTCGTTAATCGGCCGATCAAAATGACACGATTCAACAATGTAAGTCCCCTCCCTCAAGCGATTTAACTACAAAACCGAAAATGAATTAAGCTACGTCATTGGTAATGAGATAACGAATTACTTCGTCAGAAATCTTCATAAGACGCTCAAGTTCATTAATAACTTCTGGTGTACCGTTGAAGTTAACTAGAACGAAAGTACCATCATTGAATTTCTTGATCTCATACGCAAGACGGCGTTTACCCATTACGTCATGCTTTGTAATTTCTCCACCGTTGGAGATGATGCCTTGGAATTTTTCGACTGTAGCCTGAACAACATCTTGTTCAATATCAGGACGAATAATGTACATCACTTCATATTTGCGCATATTATTTCACCTCCTCATGGACTCACGGCCCCTGATCTATCGTCAGGAGCAAGGAACGAGCGTTAACTCGCACCTGATTAATATACCAAATTACCGGGTTCAATGCAAGTTAATCTTCAACTTGTCCAAATTGTTGGACACATGATTCTTATCATATGGTACACACTAATAACGTAATTCATTTTTTACTTCTAGGAGGAATGATGAATGGGTGAAAAAACTGAATTTAGAGTTGGAGACAGAGCCCCCAATAATGGTCATTACATGGAATTTGGAGAAAGTTTAGACACACCTATCGTTGACCCTAAACATGTTACATTGCGTAAGGGAGATCGTTTCCCTAACACAAGTAATCAGAACCGTAAATGGAAAAAGGTGAATAAGGGAAAATCGCATAATCATTATGATAAATAATTTTTTTGCCGTTCATGTATAAGCTTTAGCAATCTGGCCATAATATTATCAAGCGGTGCATGAGAGAGGTGTGGTTCCGTTGGACTTGATAAGTCAAGCAGATTCAGACACTGACCCTATATATGGTTAGTATCGATTTCTGTGAGGAATATAAGTAAGAAAATAGGGTAAAGCTTATGTTTTCTTGTATTTCGAACAAATCACCGGAAATCTAATGTTTCACTGTTCATGTGAATGAAGAATTCCTAATCGTCAGCACCGCTGTCACAAGAAGGATCCTAACGGGTCCTTCTTTGGCTTGTATAATAACACCTTTGTATATATTACCTAAAAACCCTCTGTGACGTTCCACAGAGGGTTGGTAATGATAATAGTAATGGCGGAAAGAGTGGGAGTCGAACCCACGCACGCCTTGCGACGCCTAACTGATTTCGAGTCAGCCCCCTTAGACCTCTTGGGTACCTTTCCGCAGCATGATTGATTATACTGGAATAGACCTAAAAAAGCAACAAGCAGAAACGGCTATGCCGTCCTTCTTCAAGGAGTTTATCCTTCCGAGCTTAGTGATACTTCGTATCAATTTAAGGTATCCGTCTCTGCTGTTGGAATTGTCGAACGGAGAACCTTCTTCATGTTTTTTTCAAACTTCATACGAGGAATAAGTACACTATGTTGGCAGCCTACACATTTAATTCGAATATCCATTCCCATCCGAATAACTTCCATTTCATTACTCCCACATGGATGCTGCTTCTTCATCTGTACAATGTCTCCCAATTGAAATACTTTACGCTCCATTCTCTTACCCCTCTCCACCTACTGTATCTATAGTTAGTTGATCAGCCTTAGCCAATTGTAAAGATTCATCTTCCTCAATAGCCTTCTTAATTCCCGCATGGATCTGACGCTCTACTTCATCACGCGTATTAGGTAGACAATCCGTCACGATACGAATCACGTATTCGCTTGTACTCAGTGATTGAACGCCAAGCACATCGGGTTTGCCAATCATTTGTGGACTATATTCATTTATATGCTCCATCGCTTCCTGTATCAGTTGAATTGAATCCTCTAGATTGCGTTCATTCTTCATAGGAATATCTACTATAGCCATTGCGTTAGATAAAGTGAAATTGGTTACTGTCAAAATCCCACCATTAGGTAAAATATATACTTCACCTGTATGACTAACAATACGTGTAGTGCGAAGACCGATTAACTCCACCGTACCCCTGAAGGCACCTGTCTGGATAACGTCGCCAACAGCAAATTGATCTTCTAATATGATAAAGAATCCTGTGATCACATCTTTCACCAGACTTTGAGCACCAAATCCAATAGCTAAACCAAGAACTCCCGCTCCTGCAAGCAGGGGTGCTAATTGAAAGTTAAATTCAGATAACACGATCAGAATCATGATGAAATTACATGCCACTGAAGTTACATTCTTTAAGAGTCCACCGACTGTCATAAGCCGACGTGGATTCATTCGTAGTTTACTATTCTCCTGATGTGCCAAAGTACGATCAATCACTTTATATACAATCTTAATAATCAATTGACTCAGTAAGAAAATAATAACAATCCGAATACCAGCAACAAGGACTGACATCCACATATCAACATCTGTGAACCAGTTCCATATCTTATCTTTAAATTTCAAAGCCTCTTCAATGGCTTCTCCTGTGTTCTCAATCTCAAGTAAGTTATTCACCAGCTTATGCTCCCCCTACCTCTCGATGATTTCATAATGATCCAAGTTGTTCTTTTTAAATATCCCGCGAATTTCAACTTTCTCCTGTTCAATTATATTCTGAACAACAGATAACTCGCTTCCGGGAAAAAGAATAGATAAAGCACAACCTGCTGTCACATCCTTAGGTGTTGGGAACAAGTCTATCTCAATTTCTGCATATTCTAATAGCATTTCCGCTCTCAATGCTTGCTGTGTTGAATCAAATGCGATGAGTAGCCAATCATCCATCACATAACCCTCCAATCTTCCAATCCATTACTACCTCTATTATATGTACATTCTTTTATTAATAGTGTTGTATAAGGGTTTCTCACGTTCAGATCATCAATAGCGTATAAATTTCCTCTTTCAACCATATACTAGATACTACTATACTGTCGATGAAAGGAAGATCCTATGAGTTCTCCATCTAATCCATTCTCCAATCAACAACCCGCTTGCTTAAAAATACCACATACCGACCCTGAAATCCATTCAGCACTCACTCATCGATTACTCTTCCATCTATCCCAAGTGAAGGATTGGCAACCCCTAATCGTCGTCTGCGTGGGAACGGATCGTTCTACTGGAGATTGCCTTGGTCCACTCGTGGGCACGGCATTAACTCGTTATAAAAGCCATCTATTCCATATCTATGGAACTCTAGAGGAACCTGTCCACGCTGTCAATCTGCAAGATAAGTTATCTATGATTTATGATAGCTATCAGCAGCCTTATATCATCGGTATAGATGCTTGTTTAGGTCAATCCTCTAGTATCGGATGCATCCAGATTAATGAAGGACCTTTACTGCCTGGTGCAGGGGTAAAAAAACAATTACCGCCCGTCGGTGATATCCATATAACTGGCATCGTCAACGTAGGCGGCTTCATGGAATACTTTGTATTACAAAACACACGATTAAATCTAGTCATGCAACTATCTGATACGATCGCACTCAGCTTATATGCCGCAATTAAGGAATGGAAGACTCCGTCTACATTTTTTGCTTTGCGAGATTAATGGCTTCCTTCTCTTCATTAGATAGTGAATAGGATGAATCACCTTGTTGGAGTGGTTTCGCATAAATATAAGAATTATCTCGATTATAGATGGAAGTAAGAACAACCCCATCGGATTGATCATCAATCATTGCGACGGAGAAACTAAGATCACTTCCGCGTTCACCAAATGCATTATATCTGACAAGTCCAACATGTCCTTTGACAGATTGTAATTTTTCCATTGTATTCTCTAACGTCCCTTTTTGTTTCCCATGTTCATCTTCCAAACGATCAAGTTGTATTTTTAAATCGATGAGAAGACTTTCTAAATTATTCACCCCTGTTCCAGCCATCATCTGTTCATATCTACGGCGTAATTTATTTAACTTAGATAGCTGCGTGAACATTAAAGCCAGTAATACAAATACAATCAACATGATAATTCCGATATATAAGGCTAAGTTTTCCATGACTAAATCGTTTAGTTCTGACATTGATGATTCATTCCTTTTCTTGAAACTTGGACTTTATGAACTACATATTTGCTTTATCGCTCTAGCCAATTCATCCACTTCAGCTTCTGTTGTACTCAACCCTACGCTAACACGTACAGCACCACTCTTCTCCGTATGTATGGCATAATGCGCTAGTGGAGTACAATGGAATCCAGCTCTTACGGCAATGCCATACTCACGATCTAAGCGAAAAGCAATTTCTGATGAATCATATTTATCATGGACAAAAGAAACAATACCTGTTCGTGGTTGTCCCTGATCTGGACCTAATAGTGTAAGTTGGGGGATCGCCATCAACCCTTCCATCATCCGTTGAGTAAGACTCCACTCATGACTATATATCCACTTAGGCGTAAGTTCAATCACTTTTTTCACCCCAACAGTCAACCCTGCTAATCCCACTGTATTTGGTGTCCCTGCTTCATAACGATCAGGTCGAACAGACGGTTGTTCCTTCTCCTCCGATTGACTACCCGTCCCTCCATGGATTAACGGCTCTAGATCAACGTGAGGCCCTATATAAAGCCCTCCAGTCCCTTGAGGACCTAACAATCCCTTATGGCCTGGAAAGGCCATCATATCGACATTCATACGTTCTATATCAATATCTAGGATACCAGCGCTTTGCGCTGCATCAACCAAGAAAAGTGCCCCATGCTCATGTGCTAATCTACCCATCTCTGCAATCGGCAATATGCTACCCAATAAATTGGAACTATGAGTACATACTAGTAATCGTGTGGATTGTCTTAGAGCTTTTTCTACATCTCTCAGGTTCAATTCACCTTTCCCATTAACCTTTACATAATCAACTGTAATCCCAAGAGTCCTTTTCAAATATTCTAAAGGTCGGCGCACAGAGTTATGTTCCACCATCGTTGCAACAACATGGTCACCCTCTTGTAATATCCCCTTAATCGCCATATTTAGTGCAACAGTTGTGTTATGAGTAAAGGCAAGATCATTTGCATTATTCACATTGAATAATTTAGCCAATTGCATTCTACATTCAAATATCACGCGACTAGCTTTAACAGCCATAACATGGCTTCCTCTTCCAGGATTAGCAGCCGATTCCTCCATTGCTAACTGCATTGCCTGATTCACAGCAGGAGGCTTAGGCCACGAGGTAGCGGCATGATCTAAATATATGATGAGAATCCCCCCTGAAATGTAGAAAGACATATCCCTTTCCAATAATGGAAAACAAACTAGATATGTCCTTCTTCAACTACAATATTTTTAAACTTGTTGAATCAATTTCATACTCGCCTATGCAACTTAAATGAATACTATATAACGATCAGAACGGTTCATCCTACCTATATATAGTTACATTTAAATCGGTTTGATTAATTATGAAATTGATTCTTGTTGCAACAATTCCAACAGTCTTTCCAAGTCTTGTTTACTGTAATAGTTGAGCTCGATTTTACCTTTATCTTTATTGTGCTTTATCTTTACAGTTGTTCTAAAACGATCACGTAATGATTCTTCTAGATGATCAATATATGGATCACTTTTCTTCGCTGAAGGTTTCTGAGTTTCAACAGGCTTACGGTCTAAATGTTTTACCGTTTCCTCCAATTCTCTTACACTCCATTCATGATCAACACATTGTTTAGCTAACTGTTTAATAACTACAGGATCTTTGATCCCCACGATTGCTCTGGCATGACCCATTGATAATGTTCCACGTGAAACATATTCTTTCACTTCTTCAGGTAGTGCTAGTAAACGTAGGAAATTTGCGATATGAGATCTGGATTTGCCCACCTTGAGCGAGAGTTCTTCTTGCGTTAAAGAATACTGATCCATAATCCCTTGGTAGGCAACCGCTACTTCCATTGCATTTAAGTTCTCGCGTTGTAAGTTCTCGATCAATGCAATTTCCATAACCTGTTGATCACTAAAGTTGCGAACAACTGCTGGAACAGTAGCCTTTCCACAGTATTGAGAAGCTCTGAAGCGTCTTTCCCCTGCGATAATCTCATATCCCTTAAGCACGCTACGGACGATAATAGGTTGTATAACACCGTGTTGACGAATAGATTCCGCTAATTCTTGAATAGCTTCCTCTTTAAATTCCTTCCGTGGCTGATATGGGTTAGCACGCAGCTGACTTAATGGAATTTCAATAATTTTATCATCATCGTTAATGGAAAGTGATGGTATTAAAGCATCTAATCCCTTTCCTAAACGCTTACTCATAAGAAATCACTTCCTTCGCCAACTCTATATAGAATTCCGCTCCTTTAGAGCGTGAATCATACGTAATAATGGATTGACCATGTGAGGGAGCTTCGCTTAGACGAACATTTCTCGGGATAACCGTACGGTATACTTTGTCTTGAAAATACTTCTTAACTTCCTCTATCACTTGGATTCCCAAATTGGTCCGTGCATCAAACATCGTTAACAATACACCTTCAATTTGTAGTGACGTATTCAGTTGTTTCTGTACCAGACGGATCGTATTCAACAGTTGGCTTAGACCCTCCAATGCATAATATTCACATTGAATCGGTATTAACACTGAATCTGCAGCTGTAAGTGAATTGATCGTCAATATACCTAATGATGGTGGGCAATCTATCAGAATATAATCGTATTTATCTTTAACTAAATGCAAAGCTCTTTTCAACCGGAGTTCTCTTGATATCGTTGGAACTAACTCGATTTCCGCTCCAGCCAATTGAATAGTAGCAGGAATAATATGTAACCCTTCTACCTGTGTAGGAGTAATTGCATCATTGGGATGAATCTCATTAATGATAATATCATAAATGCAGTTTTCTACATCAGCTTTGTTTATACCAACGCCACTAGTTGTATTCCCTTGTGGATCAATATCAACGAGAAGTACTCTTTTTCCTAAAGTAGCCAAACTAGCTCCTAAGTTCACGGAAGTCGTAGTTTTTCCTACCCCGCCCTTTTGATTAGCTATGGCGATAATTTTAGACACTCATTTCACCTCAATGTATAATTGACTCTTCGTGTAGGTTGTGAGATATGTGTTTAACCACTGCTCATTCCATACGACCATAACTTCATCATTTAATCAGAACCGGAACTATATCTCTTCTTCACAGAGATATAATCGATTAACCCTGCCGTTCCTATTCCACTTACTCATGATCTTTTAGGAATCTGGATTACAATTTCATAATGATCTTCATGATCACTCTCTGTAGTCTTAATCGACATACCCGATCCAGACACCATATCAATAGACTGTCTAATCGTATTCAATGCAAGGCGGACATCTTTGGAATATGAAATACGCTTTGCCTTCTTAGTATGGGTAGACTCTTTATAATAAGCAACTCTAGCTTCTGTTTGTTTGACATTTAATTCTTTAGCGATCACTTCTGACAATAATTTAAGTTGTAATTCTTCAGTTGGAAGTGATAATAGTGCACGTGCATGCCGTTCTGTGATTTTTCGTTCCATCAATGCTAGTTTTACTTGTTCAGGAAGATGTAGTAGTCGGATTTTATTCGCAATCGTCGATTGACTCTTACCAAGTCTTTGGGCCAAGCTCTCTTGTGTTAATTGATGTAAATCAATAAGATTCTGATAAGCAACAGCCTCTTCGATTGATGTTAACCCTTCACGTTGCAAATTCTCAATTAGCGCGATAGACGCTGCCTGTGAATCGTTGAAATCACGGATGATAGCAGGTATAGTCTCAAGCCCAAGCTTTTTAACAGCTCGCCATCTTCGTTCTCCAGCGACAAGCTCGTACTTGTCATTACGGAAACGAACAACAATGGGTTGAATAACTCCAAGAGTTTTAATCGTCTGACACAGCTCGTCTATCTTACTATCGTCAAAGATAGTTCGCGGTTGATAAGGACTTGAGACAATGTCCTCAACCGGAATTTGTTTCACTTCATCTCCATTATTCCGTTCGGTTAGTCCAAATAACTTAGAAAATTGTTCTTTCATTCCGTATATTACCACCTAGTTTCATAATAGTACTGAATCAATCTTGGATTATCTGAGAATCATACTCCGCAAGGATTACAGCACCTTCTAAACATGATACAAAGCATAAACGGGTTCACTGAACTTTGTATATTTATGGACATTCTACTGTTTGTAAGGGTCAATCTTCCGCTTAATATCGTAAGAAGTGCCTGTCTAACCTATTCTATCACTTTTTCTGATATAATCCTATTCTATCAGACTCATTTTTTCTATTTATTATTGCTCATTTATCGAGAATTGTATTTGTAATAAGCAGAGTATCAAGAATCAATTTCATAATTACGCAAATCGATTTAGATGCATCGACGATTATGAAATTGATTCAAGTGAAACTTATACTTTCATATCCTTTCAAAAAAAAGTTACCTCTCCTTATATGAAGGAAGGTAACTTTTATATTGATCATATTGTTTCACGTGAAACAATGTTTCTTTAACTATATAAGTGGCGACTTAGCTGCAACTCCCGGACTTCTCGGATATTTTTGGGGTGTTGCGGTTCTTTTTTGAACAATTATAATGTGACGCTCTGCATCTTCTACTGGAAGTGTGAACTTCTCAACCTTGTTAAGTTTCCCCTTTAGTTGTTTAAGACTATAAGAAGCTTCTTTAATTTCCTCAGTTGGATCACTACCCTTCATTGCAGCAAAAATACCATCAACACGTACAAAGGGTAAGCAGAATTCATTCAGCAAAGCTAACTTTGCTACAGCTCTAGCCGTGACTAAATCATAATGATCTCGATATCCTTGTTTATGTCCCCAATCTTCTGCTCTTCCATGAATAAGTTCAACACCAGCAAGATTTAACTTTTCTACGATGTTCTTGAGAAAGGTGATTCTCTTATTAAGTGAGTCTATAATAGTCAATTGAATCTCTGGGAAACAAATCTTCAATGGGATGCCGGGAAAACCTGCGCCTGAACCAATATCAGCCAACGTCTTTATATGTTCCATCTCCATATAGAAAGAAAGTGAAACGGAATCGTAGAAATGCTTCGTGTATACCTGATCCCGCTCCGTAATTCCTGTTAAATTCATCTTTTCATTCCAATTGACCAATTCTTTGAAATACGTTTCAAATTGCTCTAATTGTAATTCATTTAATATGATTCCATGTTCTTGTAGACGATCAGCAAATAATTGTTGTATAGAGTCCATGATCTAGCCCCTTGCTGCTGTTACACGATTATAATGTTCGAGATATACTAGCAACACAGAAATATCCGCAGGTGTAACTCCCGAAATACGTGACGCTTGCCCAATAGAAATTGGACGAATTTTCTCTAATTTCTGACGTGCTTCTATAGCCAAACCATTGATTTCTGTATAGTCAATTGAATCAGGCATCTTCTTCTTCTCCATCTTCTGTAACTTTTGAACATGTGCCATTTGCTTCTCAATATAACCTGCATATTTAATTTGAATTTCCACTTGTTCCTTCATTTCATCCGTAAGATTATACGGAGAAGGAGAAAGTTGTTCAATGTGGCTATAGTTAATCTCAGGTCTACGAAGAAGAACCAACATGTTACTTCCATCTTGAATTTGCGATGAATCAGAAGCTTCTAAGAGAGTATTCACTGCCTTGGGTTTAGCCTTTTCTTCACGCAGACGTTCGATCTCCATCTCTACAGTTTCCTTTTTAAATAGAAATCTTGCATATCTCTCATCAGTGATCAGGCCAATATCATGCCCAATCTGTGTTAGACGTAGATCTGCGTTGTCATGACGAAGTAACAGACGGTATTCAGCACGTGAAGTTAACAAACGGTACGGTTCGTTCGTTCCCTTGGTCACTAGGTCGTCAATAAGAACCCCAATATAACCTTGGGAGCGACTAAGAACAACAGCCTCTTTACCTTGTACCTTACGCGCCGCATTAATTCCTGCCATAACTCCCTGACCTGCAGCTTCTTCATAACCTGATGTACCATTAATCTGGCCTGCTGTGAACAATCCAGGCATTTTTTTAGTTTCTAGTGACGGCAATAATTGTGTTGGCACCATCGCATCATATTCAATAGCATAACCATTTCGCATCATTTCTACTTTTTCCAAGCCCTCAATTGAACGTAACATGGATAGCTGTACATCTTCTGGCATACTAGTTGATAAGCCTTGTACATAATATTCTGATGTGTTCTTGCCTTCTGGTTCTAAGAAAATTTGATGTCTTGTTTTATCGCTAAAACGAACGATCTTATCCTCGATCGATGGACAATAACGTGGCCCAGTTCCTTCAATTAAGCCAGAGAACATCGGAGCACGATGGAGATTATCCGTAATAATCTTTTGTGTCTCAACTGATGTATAAGTTAACCAACAAGGTAGTTGCTCATTGGTTGAAGAAACAGTGTCATATGAGAAGAATTTAGGTTTATCATCTCCTGGTTGAATTTCAGTCTTGCTGAAATCAATCGTATCCTTATGCACACGTGGTGGAGTACCTGTCTTGAACCGGACAAGATCGAATCCATGTTCACGAAGGTTCTCCGCTAATTTTACTGATGGTTGTTGATTGTTCGGGCCACTTTCGTACATCAACTCACCCATAATAACTTTACCTCGTAAATAAGTTCCAGTTGTGAGTACAATCGATTTACCTCGATATTCCGTGCCTGTCTTCGTAATAACACCCACACAATGTCCATCTTCGACAATCAATTCCTCAACCATTCCCTGGCGTAGGGTTAACTTAGGTTCTTTCTCCAACGTTTCCTTCATTGTGTGCTGATAAGAGAATTTATCTGCTTGCGCCCGTAATGCATGAACAGCTGGTCCCTTACCGGTATTTAACATCCGCATTTGAATAAATGTCCGATCAGTATTTCGACCCATTTCGCCACCTAGTGCATCAATTTCGCGAACTACATGCCCCTTAGCCGGTCCACCGATAGATGGATTACATGGCATAAAAGCAACCATATCTAAATTGATTGTTATGATCAATGTTGAACAACCCATTCGAGCAGAAGCTAATGCCGCTTCAACACCCGCATGACCTGCACCGATGACAATAACATCATAATTTCCTCCAACATAACTCATGCCCTTACCTCCTTCATTTGAATATATATTCATTCAACCATTTATTTACCTAAACAGAACTGTGAGAAAATCTGATCGAGCAACGAATCCCCTGCTGTATCCCCAATGATTTCTCCAAGTTGCTCCCAAGCCAATCTAACATCAATCTGAATCATATCTATAGGAATAAGCTGCTCTGCAGCATCATAAGCATCTTGTAGCGATTGCTTCGCCTTCTTTAATAAAGCAATATGGCGAACATTACTTACATAAGTTAAATCATTGGACTCCAATTGCCCACTAAAGAACAACTTTGATATCGCATTTTCCAATGCATCAATACCTTCTTGCTGCTTTACGGACATTTGAACAATGAGATCCTTATCAATGTAACGCGTTACCACATCCATGTCTACCACGGATGGTAAGTCTATTTTATTCATAATCACAATACATTGTCTACCACGGATTTGTTCCATTAATACCAATTCATCCTCATGAATAGGTTGACTGGCATCTAATACAAGCAGAATAAGATCTGCTTCATTCACTGCATTCTTTGAACGCTCTACCCCAATTTTCTCAACAACATCAAGCGTCTCACGTATGCCCGCTGTATCTAGCAACTTAAGAGGTATATTATTAATCGTTACGAACTCCTCAATCACATCACGGGTAGTTCCTGGGATATCTGTCACAATCGCTTTGTTATCATGCGCTAACGTGTTTAACAAAGAAGATTTACCTACATTAGGGCGTCCAACAATAGCTGTTGTAATCCCTTCTCGCAAGATCTTCCCTTCTTCTGCTGTCTTTAGCAACTTATCGATCCCAGTCATAACCTCGCTACATTTATCTTTGATGAAAGAAGAGGTCATCGATTCCACATCATGCTCAGGATAATCGATATTCACTTCAATATGAGCCATAGTCTCAATCAATGTATGTCTTTGATTTTTAATTTGCTGAGATAGATCACCTTTTACCTGTTTCAATGCAATTGAAAAAGCACGATCGGATTTTGAGCGAATAAGATCAATAACAGCCTCAGCTTGGGATAAGTCAATCCGTCCATTCAAGAATGCACGTTTCGTAAATTCTCCTGGTTCAGCCAGTCTAATATTCTGTTGCAATAGAATGTCCATCACTCTTGTAACTGAAATAACGCCACCATGTGCACTAATCTCAACCACATTCTCCATTGTAAAAGAACGCGGTGCTCTCATTACTGTGGTCAGGACCTCTTCAATCTCCTCACCTGTATGAGGATTGATAATATGTCCGTAATGAACTGTATGTGAATCTGCTTCTGTTAGTTTGATGCGGCTTTTAAATATCCGCTCCACTTCTAGAATAGCTTCTGGTCCACTCACGCGGATGACTGCTATTCCAGCTTCTCCAACAGCTGTGGCAATTGCTGCAATAGTATCACTAATCAAAGAACTCACCCTTTCATATAAAACATAAAAATGCAATGAATCCCTATCCCTTTCAGAGAGTCATTGCATCTATATAGAATCCCATTTATTTCAACGAAATGACTACACGCCTGTTCGGCTCTTCGCCTTTACTATAGGTCTTCACCTGCTTATGATCCTGAAGCTTAGCATGAATAACCTTTCGTTCTTGCGGAGACATTGGCTCAAGAACTACATCTTTATGTGAACGAATGACTCGATCCGCCAAACGATCCGCTAGTTCCTCAAGTGTCTTCTTACGTCGTTCACGGAAATTCTCTGCATCTAGAATGATCCTAATGAAACTATTTGATACACGATTGGCTACGATATTAGCTAAATATTGAAGAGAATCAAGGGTTTGACCTCTTCTACCAATCATAAGTCCTAAATCTGGCCCACTGATATGAAGTGTTGTGGCATCTTTTCCATGTTGAACATTTACCTTTACTTCTAATCCCATGCTTGTTCCAACATTAATAATGAATTGTACTGCTACAGCATAAGGGTCTCCCTCAACTACATCTAGATTGCTAGAATTAGATTGAAGCTTCACCGTCTCAATTACTGGATCTGGTGTTCGTTTTTCAAGTAAAGTAAGTTCTACTTTAGCTTCTTTGACACCGATCAGTCCCAGGAATCCTTTTGACGGCTGACAAAGTATATTAACCGTTACACGGTCTTGGCTAACCCCAAGTTGGGAAAGTCCTTTATTCACAGCTTCTTCAACGGTTTTTCCTGACGCGATGACGTTGCTCATTTAGACCTTTTTGCCCCCTTTTTCTTCTTGCTTGAATGATTATGGTTGCCTTGGCCCTTGCCTTGGCTTCCTTTAATATTCGATTTACTATTACCTGCTGCGACAACTCCTGAAGTAGTAGCTACATCTCCCTTTTTACGATATAGGAAGAAGTTCTGTACCAATGTATACAAGTTACTGAAGAACCAGTATAAAGGTAACGCTGCTGGGAAATTGTAAGACATGAAGAAGATCAATACTGGGTAAACAAACATCATGAACTGCATCATACCTTGTTGTGGCGTCGGGTTCATCTTCATCATCATCTTCGTCTGCAAGAATGTTGTTAGTGCAGCTAAAAGAGGAAGAATAAATGTTTTGTCAGGCTCTCCTAGTTGTAACCATAGGAATTCACCATGACGTAATAATTCATTACCATATATAGAGTTATAAAGAGCGATAAATATTGGCATCTGCACAATTAATGGTAGACAGCCTGCCATAGGATTCACTTTATTCTCTTGGAATAACTTCATCGTTTCTTGTTGTTGTTGCTCAGGGTTATCCTTGTATTTCTCTTTAATTTTTGCTAGTTCGGGTTGTATTGCTTGCATTGCTCTAGAACTTCTAACCTGTTTAATGGTTAATGGTAGAATGATTGTACGAACAATAATCACCATGAGTAATACGGCAAGTCCATATTCTCCACCAAACCAACCTGCGAACGTATCAAGTGCTTTGGCGAACCAATATACTACATTACTCTGCCAAAAACCGCCTTCTGCCAATTCATCTAGAGTTTTGGTTGGAGCTGCATTCGTTCCACATCCTGATAGTACGGTCATTACTGTAATCATCATCATGCTGAGGAGGATCCATTTCCTACCCAGTTTAGTATTCAATCGTGACACTCGATAACCCCTCTCTACATGCTACATTTCATAGTAAATCATAACATAATCATAGGGACAAATAAACATCACTTCATCGCTTGCAAGACTTCAGAAGTGACGCTTTACGTAACACATGCAGAATACTCTTTTCCATATCTTTATAAGGCATGTCCAGAGCACCATTTCGAACAATAAATACGAGATCTATATGCTCTATTAATTCCGATTGATGATGACGTACAATTTCCTTCACCATTCTCCTCAACCGATTACGAACAACTGCATTCCCTACCTTTTTACTAACTGAAATACCAACTCTGAATTGCTCAACTTCTTTCTTCGTGAACCAATAGGTCACAAATTGACGATTTGCAAATGACTTTCCATGACGATATACGCGACTGAAGTCAGCGCGGTTTCGTAAACGTAATCTTTTTTGCACGAGTCTCTCCCAATTTCACTTCAATTTATAATTTCTGCTTGTTACATATAGTATAGGCACTCTTCAGAACCCATAAACCAATATAAAATCATGAAATATTTCATAACAGAATAGTTACTTCAATTATTAATAGAAAAAAAGACCACCGCAGTGGTCTTCATGCATGCTCACATTACGCACTCAATATTTTTCTGCCTTTTAAGCGACGAGCAGCCAGCACTTTACGGCCGTTTTTCGTGCTCATTCTTTTACGGAAACCATGAACCTTTGCTCGTTTGCTCACGTTCGGTTTGAAAGTTGGTCCCATGTATTGCACCCCCTAACAGGAATTACTATCATAATTTAATCATTTCCATAACCATAGAAAATGCCTTTTTATATTATAACCATGTAGTCGTATGAAAGTCAACAATCCATACGATTCCTCTTTTACCTCAATTAATATATCCAAAAAAAAGTTTTCCACAGCTGTTTTAAATTTATGACTTAAAAATAAACTTATCCACTTGTTCATAAAATTATCATTTTCGATGAATTACTGCACAAGCTGTGCATAAGTTTTTTTATATTTTACAAGATGCTGTCGAATATTTAACAAATTATAAACAATATCTTGTGGTGTTCATAAAAATTATACACAAGTTATTGAGTTTGTGGATAAAATGGCAGCAATCATTGAAATAAGGCGGTTCTTTTGCTATGATAGTAATACTTTTTAATGTGAATAGTTATAAAATAGCTCAATATTATCAACAACCTGTGGATAAAGTTGTGAACAAGTTCAATTTATCCATTTTTTTATGTTTGCTCATTAGAGGGTTCTGGGGATAAATGAACCATATTTCATTTTTATTCGACAAAAGTCCTCATGGCTCAAGCCTGATTTGGAGATTTAAAGGAGTGACAATATCTGTGGAAAGCCATACTTCCGAACTATGGCAACAAATCTTATCTATAATTCAGTCCAAGCTAAGTAAGCCCAGTTTCGATACTTGGTTTAAGGCAACTAAGGCTACCACAATGAATGAACAATCCATTGTAATTTCAGCCCCGACTACATTTGCTGTGGAATGGCTTGAGAGTCGCTATACAAAATTAGTGGGTTCTACTCTTTTTGAAGTGATCGGCAAGCAACTTGAAGTTAAATTTGTTATTGAAGAGGCAAAGATTGAGGATACGATTCCTACCTTTACTTCTTCACAACCTCAAATTTCTCATGAAGAATCCATGACACACATGCTTAATCCGAAGTATACCTTTGATACTTTCGTTATTGGGTCAGGTAACCGATTCGCTCATGCAGCTTCTTTGGCAGTTGCAGAAGCTCCAGCCAAAGCCTATAACCCGCTCTTTTTATATGGTGGTGTAGGACTAGGAAAAACACATTTAATGCATGCCATTGGCCATTACGTTCTGGAACATAATCCAAATAGTAAGGTTGTTTATCTATCTTCCGAGAAGTTTACGAACGAATTTATTAACTCCATTCGGGATAATCGAACGGAAAGTTTCCGCAATAAATATCGTAGTGTCGACATTCTTCTCGTAGATGATATTCAATTCATTGCAGGCAAAGAGTCCACCCAAGAAGAATTCTTCCATACATTCAATGCCCTTCACGAAGAAGTTAAACAAATAATTATTTCTAGTGATAGGCCGCCTAAGGAGATTCCGACGTTAGAAGAACGTTTAAGATCACGGTTTGAATGGGGCTTGATTACGGATATCCAACCACCAGATCTCGAGACGAGAACTGCCATTTTGCGCAAAAAGGCGAAAGCTGAAAACTTGGATATTCCCAATGAGGCTATGATGTATATAGCGAATCAAATTGACACGAACATACGTGAATTAGAAGGTGCATTAATCCGTGTAGTAGCTTATTCATCACTGACGAATCAAGATGTAACTACTCATTTAGCTGCTGAAGCATTAAAGGATATTATTCCATCAAGCCGTCCCAAAATGATCACGATGCAGGATATTCAACAAAAAGTAGGAGAATACTACAACCTGCGTATGGATGATTTTAAGGCACGGAAACGAACGAAGGCTATTGCATTCCCAAGGCAAATTGCTATGTATCTTTCACGAGAATTAACTGACTATTCTTTACCTAAAATAGGCGAAGCATTCGGTGGAAGAGATCATACAACCGTAATCCATGCTCATGAGAAGATATCGCAATTGCTCAAAGTTGATCAGGATCTATTTAAAGTTGTAAATAATCTCATAGAAAAGATCAAAAATCCTACCTGAACAAGTTAAAGCCTATACACAATCTATACACATGTGGATAGGCTTGATTTTATTAAACGAATTAGGGTTATCCACATATCCACCGCGCCTATTACTATTACTAATAAAATATATAAAGAATAATCATCTATAAAGAGTGTGAAAAAGGTCGTCCATTCTAACCCTTTTTCCGAATTTCCCAAGGAGTGAAATAATGAAAATCATTATTCTAAAAGACTATTTAAACGAATCCATTCAACAAGTGTATAAAGCTATTTCAAGCCGTACAACGATCCCTATTCTTAGTGGGATTAAATTAGATGTAAATCATCAAGGTGTAACACTTACGGCAAGTGATACAGATATTTCTATTCAATCCTTTATTCCAGTTGAAGATGATAAACATACGATTGTCCAAATTGAGGAAACGGGTAGTGTCGTTCTGCCTGCTAAATTCTTTGTAGAAATCATTAAGAAATTGCCTTCACAGGAAATTAAAATGGAGGTAAAGGAACAATTTCACACCTATATTTCATCAGGTGCTACAGAAATCCAAATGGTTGGCCTTGATCCTGAAGAATTCCCTATTCTGCCTGCTATAGAGGGGAACGAAACGGTATCTGTTCCAGGTGATTTATTGAAAAATATGATTAAACAAACAGGATTCTCGATATCTACACATGAGACAACACCTATTCTTACAGGGGTTCTATGGAATTTAGAGAATAATGAGTTGAAATTTACTGCGACTGATCGCCATCGATTAGCTACACGTTCAGCTTATTTGAACGCTACAGATATTAAATTCAACAACGTCGTAATTGCTGGTAAAACATTAAATGAATTAAGCAAGATTATTCCCGATCAGAATACGTTAGTTGATATTGTCGTGTCAGATAATCAAGTATTATTCAAAATAGATCATGTTCTCTTCTATTCAAGAATTCTGGAAGGAATTTATCCGGATACTTCTAGAATTATTCCGTCAACCTATAAAACAGAACTAATTGTTGAAACAAAAAAATTAAGTGAATCAATCGATCGTGCTTATTTGTTGTCGAGAGAAGAAAAAACCAATATTGTGCGGTTGCAAACTTTGGAAGAAGGCGGAATTGAAATATCTTCTAGTTCAACGGAATTAGGTAAAGTACGAGAGGAACTTGATTTAATTGATTTCAAAGGTGAGCCATTACGCATCTCCTTTAACTCTAAATATATGTTAGATGTTCTAAAAATAGTTGAAAGTGAACAGTTAATGATTGCTTTCACCGGTATAATGAGTCCGATCGTGCTCAAACCTATGGATGATAGCCAAAGTTTATTCGTCATTTTGCCTTATCGAACCAATAACTAAACAACAGGGTATTGAACCAGAAAGGAAAAGAAAATGAATAAAATTATTATCCACAGTGAATATATCAAACTGGATACATTCTTGAAATTGTCTAATTGTGTATCTACAGGTGGAATGGCTAAGGCACTCATTCAAGAAGGAATGATCTCCGTAAATGGAGAATTAGAAGAACGCCGTGGTCGCAAACTATATCCTGGTGATATTGTAAAGGTCACGGATGAAGGTACATTTGAGGTCACAAAGGAATCGTGATCGACCACCTCAAAGCCCATAACTTCGTTACAGGGATGGAAAATGAGGAGGGTTACATGTGTTTGTAAGAAACATCAACTTGCAGCAATATCGTAATTATGAACAGTTACAGCTGAATTCCTTCGGGGATGTCAACCTGTTGATAGGTCCGAATGCTCAAGGCAAGACCAATCTACTTGAAGCCATATTTGTATTAGCACTTACCAAGAGTCACCGTACGTCGAAGGATCGTGAACTTATAGCATTTGAACAAACAAGTGCACATGTATCAGCAACGGTTGAGAAGAAATATGGAGATGTTTTATTAGAACTGAGGTTATCCGCTCAGGGGAAGAAAGCGAAGATTAATGGGCTTGAACAACGAAAACTAAGTGCGTTCATAGGTTCACTCAATGTCGTTATGTTCGCACCAGAAGATTTGGAAATTGTTAAAGGTACTCCAGGAATTCGTCGTCGTTTTCTTGATATGGAGATTGGTCAGGTACAGCCTAGCTACCTATATCATTTGCAACAGTATCAAAAGATATTAGTTCAGCGTAACAATTACCTAAAGCAATTATGGGGCAAAGTGGATACTCAAGAAGGTTTGTTGGACATCTGGAATGAACAACTTGTGGAGCATGGTGTTAAAATTATAAAAAAAAGGAAACAATTTATAATTAAGTTGCAGAAGTGGGCTGAGGCCATTCATCATGGGATAACTAATGGGAGTGAAGATCTCCAATTACGTTATGTTCCATCGTTCGGAGAAGTCACTGAGGAAGATGAAGCTGTTTTATTTGAGCAATTTATGATAAAGTTAAGACAACTAAAGGATCAAGAAATTAGGCGCGGCATGACACTTGCGGGGCCTCACCGTGATGATATGACCTTTTACATAAACGGTAAAGAAGTACACACCTATGGGTCTCAAGGGCAACAGCGGACAACTGCCCTATCACTTAAATTGGCTGAGATTGAATTGATCAAGGAAGAAATTGGTGAGTATCCGGTCCTATTACTCGATGATGTATTATCTGAACTTGATCCATATCGTCAGACACAGCTCATTGAAACATTTCAGAGTAAAGTCCAGACGTTCATCACTGCAACGGGTGTTGAGAGTCTGAATACGGATAAGTTAAAGAATGCAAATATCTTTCATGTGCATTCTGGTCAGGTGGGTTCATAAAAGAGTGGAGGGTCACGATGTATATACATTTGGGCGGAGAAAGAATTATTCGTTCTTCAGAGCTCATTGCTATTTTTGACATATCCATTGAGAAGTCATCCAAAATTTCCAAAAAATTTGTAAATCACGTTAAAGAGGAAAAGACATTAGTCAATATTGGGGAAGAAGAACCTAAATCTATTGTTGTGACAAAAGATACAGTTTATTATTCGCCGATTTCTTCTGTAACTCTTAAAAAGAGAGTAAACGTGTTCTATACAAATATTTAGAATAATAGGATCCAGAATATATAGAAGTAGGTGAAGGCATGTCTATGAATGAACCAATGTATGATGAGAGTCAGATTCAGGTACTAGAAGGCCTAGAAGCTGTTCGTAAGCGTCCGGGTATGTATATAGGATCAACTAGTGTAAAGGGCTTGCATCATTTAGTCTGGGAAGTTGTGGACAATAGTATCGACGAAGCAATGGCCGGTATATGTGATCACATTGAAGTTACAATTCATAAAGATAATAGCGTGACTGTAGTAGATAACGGACGCGGTATTCCCGTAGGGGAACACGCAAAGATGAAACGTCCGGCTTTAGAAGTGGTTATGACCGTACTCCATGCAGGTGGTAAATTTGGCGGTGGCGGATATAAAGTCTCTGGTGGTTTGCACGGTGTTGGTGTATCTGTTGTAAATGCCTTATCTGAGAAAGTTGTTGTAACGGTTAAACGTGAAGGACATATCTATCAGCAAGAATATCGCCGCGGTGTGCCTCAATATGATGTGAAAATCATAGGTGATTCAGATGAACATGGTACAACTGTAACTTTCCATCCAGATCCAGAGATTTTTACGGAGACAACTGAGTTTGATTACCCAACGCTCTTGTCACGTGTTCGTGAAATTGCATTTTTGAATAAAGGGATAGCTCTAACATTAACGGATGAAAGAACGGAACTATCGAACCATTTCATGTATGAAGGCGGAATTAAAGAATATGTGAAATACCTAAATGAAAAAAGAGAAGCTCTTCATGAGGAACCTATTTACGTAGAAGGTTCGCGTGATATGATGCAGGTGGAAGTTGCCTTGCAGTATAACGATAGCTATACAGAGAATATATATTCGTTCTGTAATAATATTAATACGCATGAAGGCGGGACACATGAATCTGGATTTAAGAGTGCGTTAACACGTATTATCAATGATTATGCTCGTAAGTCTGGTATGATTAAAGACAATAACTCGAATCTCACAGGTGATGATGTCCGTGAAGGATTAACTGCGATTATCTCTGTGAAAATTCCAGAGCCACAGTTCGAAGGCCAAACCAAAACAAAGCTTGGAAACAGTGAAGTTCGCGGGATCGTGGAATCATTGTTTGCTGAGAAGCTACAGGAGTTCCTTGAAGAGAATCCAGCAGTATCTCGTCGTATTCTAGAAAAGGGTCTACAGGCTTCAAGAGCTAGAGAGGCAGCTCGTAAGGCTCGTGAGTTAACAAGACGCAAGAGTGCGTTAGAAGTCGGTTCATTGCCCGGTAAACTAGCGGATTGTTCCTCCAAAGATGCATCGATCAGTGAGCTTTACATCGTCGAAGGGGACTCTGCGGGGGGTTCTGCCAAGCAAGGTAGAGATCGACATTTCCAAGCCATTCTCCCTCTACGTGGTAAAATACTAAATGTTGAGAAGGCTAGATTAGACCGTATTCTCTCTAATGCTGAAATTCGTAATATGATTACTGCAATGGGAACTGGCGTTGGTGAGGATTTCGACATCAGTAAAGCTCGTTACCACAAGGTAATCATTATGACAGATGCCGATGTTGATGGAGCGCATATTCGTACGCTAATGTTGACTTTCTTTTACCGCTATATGAGAAAACTCCTTGATGCTGGATATGTCTATATTGCACAACCGCCTTTGTTTAAAGTGGAACGCAATAAGGTGATCCGTTATGCAAACTCGGAGAAGGAAAGAGATCAAATCATTAGTGAATTTGGAGCTAATGTTAAATATAATGTTCAACGATATAAAGGACTTGGAGAAATGAATGCAGGCCAATTATGGGAAACTACGATGGATCCAGAATGCCGCTCAATGCTTCAAGTGACGATTGATGATGCCATGTTAGCAGATAGTTTATTTGATACACTAATGGGCGACAATGTAGAACCGCGACGTGATTTTATTTATGAACATGCGAAGTCAGTTAAGAACTTGGATGTTTAAAACCAATTTTTGCAGAGAAAAGAGAAGGTGCTAACGGAGCATCTTCTCTTTTTCTTTCTAAATATAAGAAAATATAAGTTTCACTTGAATCAATTTCATAATCGCCGATGCACATGAATCGGGTTGCGTAATTATGAAATTGATTCTTCATACTTTATACTCTTATATTTCGGCAGAGACGGATACCGTCCTTAAAAAGGACGGCTTAGCCGTTTCAGCTTGCGGAAAATCTCCCATAGGATACAGCATAACGATGGATACGACGATAGATTTCCTTGTCATCAATGTATTTTTTGAAAGGAAATAAGGCAGGAAGGGTATTTACTTCTAATATCCAAGGCGAATAATGATCATCAATAGCGATATCAAGCCCGAGTTCTTTAATATTGGGATATTTCTTTTGAAGCTGCTGAGCAACGGCAACACCTAACTTTTTCAGTGTTCGCTGTTGATTCAATATTTCCATGGCATTCATATACGGTGACAGTAACGTTTCTAACGTTTGGCATTTTCCCCCACTACGATGATTGGTAATGACCTTATTTGGTGCTGCTACACGTCCTATGATACCAGTGGAGAACCATTGTTGATTAGGACCCTTTTGGGTGAGGACTCGTAAATCGAAAGGACGATTATTGTAATTCAATAAGTGAATGCCTTGTTGAATTAAATAGGTGCAATCGTGGATGTATGGCTGCAGTCCAAGATCCAGTTCCTCAAGAGATGAGAACATCAGAGTTTTCGTAGCATAGCGAAGTCGATAAAGATAGGGATTAGTCTGGATATTAACGTCTGAGTCTAGATTCTCTTGGTTCAATTGTTCAATAGACAATACACCACGCCCATAAGTACCTATATCAGGCTTCAAAAAGACGACGTTAAATTCACTTAATAGCCTAGCTAGAGCATCCGGGGAGTATTTACAGGTAACAGGGATATGTGTTGAGATATGCTCATCTCGCAGAAGCACTTTGGTTTTAGACCATTTGCTTGAGATGCGCTGAATAGCCAAGAGTATTCATCCTTTCAACATTTATTATGGACATATTGATAAGGCGAAAATTAAGACAAGGCAGTAAAAGAATGGTATACTAAGAGTTAGGGATTTATTCAACATTGTATGAATGAGCAGTATAAGAAGGCAGGGCATATCCCTATTTTTTAAAATATAAGAATGTATAAAAAAGGGTGATTTTGCCCCTTTGTCAGATTTGACGTTTAATTGTTTGCCTTTTAAGAAAGTAATATAATTAAGATTACTATTTCTATTTACATATATCGTATTTTATTGATGGTTGATAGGAATTGGAGGAGGTACAGCATGCCGGAAGAGATTAAAGACAGGGACATCGGAGTAGAAATGCGTGAGTCATTTATGGACTATGCGATGAGTATTATCGTAAGCCGAGCTTTGCCAGATGTAAGAGATGGATTGAAGCCCGTGCATCGTCGTATTTTGTATGCAATGAATGACTTGGGGATGACCCCAGATAAACCATTTAAGAAATCAGCCAGAATTGTCGGTGACGTTATTGGTAAGTATCACCCACACGGAGATACAGCGGTATATCATACCATGGTACGGATGGCACAGGATTTCTCAATGCGTTATATGCTCGTAGAGGGTCATGGTAACTTTGGTTCTGTTGATGGTGATATGGCTGCAGCGATGCGTTATACGGAAGCGCGCCTATCTAAAATTGCAATGGAAATGTTAAGAGATATCAACAAGGATACAGTTGATTTTCAACCTAACTATGATGGTGAAGAACAAGAACCTATGGTTCTACCATCACGTTTCCCTAACTTGTTGGTGAATGGTGTATCAGGGATTGCCGTAGGTATGGCAACTAATATTCCACCACATAACCTAGGTGAAGTCATTGATGGTGTTCAGGCTTTGATTAGAAATCCAGAAATTAGCTCACTTGAGTTAATGGAATATATCAAGGGACCCGATTTCCCAACTGCCGGTTACATCTTAGGACGCCATGGTATCCGACAAGCTTATCAGACCGGACGTGGTTCTGTAACGATGCGAGCTAAGGCTAATATTGAAGAATATAATAATAAAGCACGTATCGTTGTATATGAGCTTCCATACCAAGTTAACAAAGCACGACTTGTTGAGAAGATTGCTGAACTTGTTCGTGATAAGAACATAGATGGTATTACAGATTTAAGAGATGAATCAGACCGTAATGGTATGCGTGTAGTTGTGGAACTACGTCGCGATGTGAATCCCAATGTTGTACTGAATAATTTATACAAACAGACACCGATGCAGTCCACTTTTGGGATGAACATGTTAGCTATTGTTAATAATGAACCGAAAACTCTAAGCTTGTATGAAATGTTATATCATTATCTCGAACATCAAAAAGTTGTCATCCGTCGTCGCACAGAATTTGAACTGAAAAAGGCGGAAGCACGAGCACATATCTTGGAAGGATTGCGTATAGCACTTGATCATTTAGATGAAGTTATCGCACTGATCCGTAGTTCACAAACCTCAGATATTGCACGTGATGGACTTATGTCTAAATTTGATCTAAGTCTTGAGCAGGCGCAAGCTATTATGGAGATGCGTCTACAACGCCTTACAGGGTTGGAACGTGATAAAATTGAGAATGAGTTCCAAGAACTCATGAAGAAGATTGCAGAATATCGTGAAATATTAGCTAATGAATCACTAATATTACAAATCGTTAGTGAAGAACTGAATGAAATTAAAGAACGTTTCAATGATGAACGTAGAACTGAAATCACAGTTGGTGAAGAGAGCATCCTTGATGAGGATCTTATTCCACAAGAAGAAGTAATCATCACCATCAGTCATTCAGGATATATTAAACGTCTGCCTGCAACTACCTATCGTAGTCAGAAGCGTGGTGGCCGTGGCGTAATGGGTATGGATACGAAAGATCAAGATTTCGTTGAACATCTATTCGCAACGAATACGCATCATTATCTCTTGTTCTTTACAGATCGAGGAAAGGTATATCGTCTCAAGGCTTATGAAATTCCTGATTTGAGCCGCACAGCGCGTGGAACGGCGATAATCAACTTGATTCAGATCGAACAAGGTGAGACTGTTAACGCCGTAATTCCAGTAGAGAAATTCGAGAGTGAAGATTATCTATTCTTTGCGACTCAACAAGGTGTTGTGAAGAAAACGCCACTTGAAGACTATACCAATATTCGTAAGGGCGGTCTGATTGCAATTAATCTTCGTGATGATGATGCTCTGATCGGAGTGAAACTTGTTACGAGCGAACAAGAAGTGATTATGGGTACATCTCAAGGGATGTCTATTCGCTTCTCTGAGAATGATGTCCGTTCCATGGGTCGAAGTGCAACAGGCGTAAGGGGTATCCGCTTAGGAGATGATGACCTTGTCATTGGTATGGATGTCATTGATAAGGACTTAGACATCTTAATTGTTACGGCCAATGGATACGGCAAGAGAACACCAGCTAGTGATTATCGTTCACAAAGTCGTGGTGGTAAAGGTATTAAGACCATTAATGTGACCGAGAAGAATGGTGCGGTTATTGCATTGAAGGTAGTTAAGAATGACGAAGACTTGATGATTATTACTACACTTGGGATCCTAATCCGTATGAGTATGGAAGGAATATCGACCATGGGCCGCTATACTCAAGGTGTTAAGTTGATTAATGTACATGAAGATGATGCTGTTTCTACTGTATGTCGTGTAGATAAAACAGAAGAAACAGAAGACTTGCCTGAAGATGACGAAGAATACAGTGAGGTAAGTGTGAACTCTGGCATCGTTGAAGAACAAACAGAAGTTATAGAAACTTCTGTAGAAGATGCCGATTCGCTAGTGGATATGGAAGATGAATCGACAGAAGAAGAGTAGAAGTTATTCTTCAAAGATTAATATGATCACAAGATAAAGTTTTAGAATTGCATATTTAAATGACCTCGGTACTTGTACCGGGGTCATTTTTAAATATAAGAAAGTAGAAGGTAAACATTTATTCATCTATTTTAGAATAATGTATTGAAATTGTATTATAATGATTGTTACGTCAACCAATAAATAATATAATAAGAATCAATTTCATAATTACGCAAATCTAAAAACTAATTGGAATACTCAGGTTATGAATAACAATGGTGAAGTAGAGGTGCTATCAATCTATGTATAATGTGTCCGTGTTAAATGTGAAACCAGGGTCCAAATTAACAAAAGATGTATTCACGCCATTAGGTGCACTTCTTTTTCATAAAGAGACGATATTGCTTGCTCGAGATTTAGATATTCTAAGGGCATTTCTTGTAGATTATGTAGAAATCCAGGAAGTAGGCGATAAGGGGATCCAAGCAAAGGATATACTAGCTAATAAAGATACTACGTTAACAGCTGACAAATTAGTGGTTAATGCTCCTAGTATTTCTGAGAATGAACGATCTTCTTTCGTTAAAGAGTATGAAAGGATGGTTAACCTTACTAAGAATGGTTATTCTTCTGTTCTAGCAGCGGGAATTCCCATTTATGAGATTCGTAATCAATTGGAGAGAATGGTCAGTCACATAAAGGAGTACCATATACTTTCCTTTACTCCATGTATATTAAATGATTATGATTATATTTATCACAATGCCGTTTTGTGTGCTTTATCCTCTTATAAACTTGCTCAATGGTGTGGTCTTCCACAGAAGGATTGGTTGCAGGCTGCATTTGCTGGATTATTTCATGATATCGGTAAAATAAAGGTAGATCCAGCTGTATTGTATAAGCCTTCGACATTAACGACAGATGAAATTAAAGAAATGCGACAACATACGAAATATGGATATCAGATTTTGAAAAATGTTACTGGGATCAATGAGGGTGTACGTTTATCTGCATTGCAACATCATGAGAAAGTTGATGGCACTGGGTATCCAATGAATGTCGAGAGTAGCAAAATTCATATTTACGCCAAAATGGTTGGGATAGTAGATATATTTCATGCGATGACTCTGAATAAAGTTTATCGATTGGGTCAATCTCCATATTTAGTGTTGGAACAAATCCATGCAGAATCTTTCGGTAAATTAGATCCGGAATTAGTACAAGTGTTTATTAAAAGAGTGACGGAATTCCATAATGGAACCGTCGTACGTCTAAGTAGTGATCAAATTGGAGAAATCGTATTTTCGAATAGTAATAATCCAACTCGGCCTATGGTTTCTATTAATGGTGATATTATTAATTTAGAACAAAGCCGCCATCTGTACATAGAGGAAATTGTAGACACCGATGGACAACTATAAAAATAAAAAATAGCGTACAAATAGATGCAGCCGTGTTTTCTAATGGTATAGGAAATTACGGCTGTTTAGATTGCATGGATATTGTAAACTTTAATAAATAAAAAAGCTTGCATTCAATATTCATACATGATATATTATTAGTCCGGTCATTCGAACAACCTTTGAATGAATAAGCAAGCATTACTTCTTACAAAATAATGAGTAAAATAAAGCTTGCATAAACGAACCGGACATGTTATGATATAGAAGTTGTCGCCGAGAGTAACTAACGGCGAAGAATGAAAGAAATTGATCTTTGAAAACTGAACAACGAGTGAGTGGTTTTCACGAAAGTGAGAACAAAACAAATGAGAAATCATTTGATAGAGAAAGAAATTTCTCGTCAGTTTGTTTCAAAATGAGCGAATCGCTCTTTTCATTAAATCGCCATTTAATTATCTTCTCTGCAAGGAGATGGATCAATTAAATGACGGTCAACCAAACTTCGTTTGGTCTTATATGGAGAGTTTGATCCTGGCTCAGGACGAACGCTGGCGGCGTGCCTAATACATGCAAGTCGAGCGGAGTGATTTGAAAGCTTGCTTTCAAATCACTTAGCGGCGGACGGGTGAGTAACACGTAGGTAACCTGCCTGTAAGACTGGGATAACTACCGGAAACGGTAGCTAATACCGGATAACTTGTTTCCTCTCCTGGGGAGACACTGAAAGGCGGAGTAATCTGCCACTTACAGATGGGCCTGCGGCGCATTAGCTAGTTGGTGAGGTAACGGCTCACCAAGGCGACGATGCGTAGCCGACCTGAGAGGGTGAACGGCCACACTGGGACTGAGACACGGCCCAGACTCCTACGGGAGGCAGCAGTAGGGAATCTTCCGCAATGGACGAAAGTCTGACGGAGCAACGCCGCGTGAGTGATGAAGGTTTTCGGATCGTAAAGCTCTGTTGCCAGGGAAGAACGCTTGGGAGAGTAACTGCTCTCAAGGTGACGGTACCTGAGAAGAAAGCCCCGGCTAACTACGTGCCAGCAGCCGCGGTAATACGTAGGGGGCAAGCGTTGTCCGGAATTATTGGGCGTAAAGCGCGCGCAGGCGGTCATTTAAGTTTGGTGTTTAATTCCAGGGCTCAACCCTGGGTCGCACTGAAAACTGGGTGACTTGAGTACAGAAGAGGAGAGTGGAATTCCACGTGTAGCGGTGAAATGCGTAGATATGTGGAGGAACACCAGTGGCGAAGGCGACTCTCTGGGCTGTAACTGACGCTGAGGCGCGAAAGCGTGGGGAGCAAACAGGATTAGATACCCTGGTAGTCCACGCCGTAAACGATGAGTGCTAGGTGTTAGGGGTTTCGATACCCTTGGTGCCGAAGTTAACACATTAAGCACTCCGCCTGGGGAGTACGGTCGCAAGACTGAAACTCAAAGGAATTGACGGGGACCCGCACAAGCAGTGGAGTATGTGGTTTAATTCGAAGCAACGCGAAGAACCTTACCAGGTCTTGACATCCCTCTGAATCCACTAGAGATAGTGGCGGCCTTCGGGACAGAGGAGACAGGTGGTGCATGGTTGTCGTCAGCTCGTGTCGTGAGATGTTGGGTTAAGTCCCGCAACGAGCGCAACCCTTATGCTTAGTTGCCAGCACATTATGGTGGGCACTCTAAGCAGACTGCCGGTGACAAACCGGAGGAAGGTGGGGATGACGTCAAATCATCATGCCCCTTATGACCTGGGCTACACACGTACTACAATGGCCAGTACAACGGGCTGCGAAACCGCGAGGTGGAGCCAATCCCAACAAAGCTGGTCTCAGTTCGGATTGTAGGCTGCAACCCGCCTACATGAAGTCGGAATTGCTAGTAATCGCGGATCAGCATGCCGCGGTGAATACGTTCCCGGGTCTTGTACACACCGCCCGTCACACCACGAGAGTTTACAACACCCGAAGTCGGTGGGGTAACCCGCAAGGGAGCCAGCCGCCGAAGGTGGGGTAGATGATTGGGGTGAAGTCGTAACAAGGTAGCCGTATCGGAAGGTGCGGCTGGATCACCTCCTTTCTATGGAGAATCGTTTCCTGCAACGGAAACATTCAAAGCGTCCGATGTAAGTCGGCGTAAATAGACTTTGCAATGTAAAGTCGACACTCACTCGTGTTCAGTTTTGAAAGAGCAATCTTTCAAAGTAATATCTTTTCCAATACTTACCGGGTGACTGGTGAGGAAAGAAATGATATGATATTCTTCCGCTGAACAAGCGGTAGGAACTTGATCCTTGAAAACTAGATAACGAACGAATTTGCAAGTTGAAACATTCTTTTATATTTACGTTTTGTTACTTGTTAACAAAACAAAGTGTAAAAGTAGCTACAATATTTTCTCTTTGAGAAAAATTGAGGTTAAGCTACTAAGAGCACACGGAGGATGCCTAGGCGCTAGGAGTCGATGAAGGACGTGGCGAACAACGAAACTGCCTCGGGGAGCTGTAAGCAAGCTTTGATCCGGGGGTGTCCGAATGGGGAAACCCGGCTGTGGTAATACGCAGTCACTCCCACCTGAATACATAGGGTGGGTAGAGACAGACCAGGGGAACTGAAACATCTAAGTACCCTGAGGAAGAGAAAACAATAGTGATTCCGTCAGTAGCGGCGAGCGAACGCGGATTAGCCCAAACCAAGGAGCTTGCTCCTTGGGGTTGTGGGACGTCTCACATGGAGTTACAAAGGAATATATTAAGCGAAGAGGTCTGGAAAGGCCCGGCATAGAAGGTAAAAGCCCTGTAGCTGAAAGTGTATTCCCTCCGAGACGTATCCCGAGTAGTGCGGGGCACGTGAAACCCCGTATGAATCCAGCAGGACCATCTGCTAAGGCTAAATACTCCCTAGCGACCGATAGTGAAACAGTACCGTGAGGGAAAGGTGAAAAGCACCCCGGAAGGGGAGTGAAATAGAACCTGAAACCGTGTGCTTACAAAAAGTCAGAGCCCTATTAATGGGTGATGGCGTGCCTTTTGTAGAATGAACCGGCGAGTTACGTTCCCGTGCAAGGTTAAGCTGAGAAGGCGGAGCCGCAGCGAAAGCGAGTCTGAATAGGGCGACATATAGTACGTGGACGTAGACCCGAAACCGAGTGATCTACCCCTGTCCAGGGTGAAGGTGCGGTAACACGCACTGGAGGCCCGAACCCACGCATGTTGAAAAATGCGGGGATGAGGTGGGGGTAGCGGAGAAATTCCAATCGAACTCGGAGATAGCTGGTTCTCCCCGAAATAGCTTTAGGGCTAGCCTCGGATGAAGAGTCGTGGAGGTAGAGCACTGATTGGGTGCGGGGCCCGCAAGGGTTACCAAGCTCAGTCAAACTCCGAATGCCATGTACTTATATCCGGGAGTCAGACAGTGAGTGCTAAGATCCATTGTCGAAAGGGAAACAGCCCAGACCATCAGCTAAGGTCCCCAAGTGTGTGTTGAGTGGAAAAGGATGTGGAGTTGCACAGACAACCAGGATGTTGGCTTAGAAGCAGCCACCATTGAAAGAGTGCGTAATAGCTCACTGGTCGAGTGACTCTGCGCCGAAAATGTAACGGGGCTAAACACACCACCGAAGCTATGGCTAGATGCAAATCGCATCTGGGGTAGGGGAGCGTTGTATAGGGGTTGAAGGTGTACCGTGAGGAGCGCTGGACACTATACAAGTGAGAATGCCGGTATAAGTAACGAAAAGATCAGTGAGAATCTGATCCGCCGAAAGCCCAAGGTTTCCTGAGGAAGGCTCGTCCTCTCAGGGTAAGTCGGGACCTAACGCGAGGCCGAAAGGCGTAGTGGATGGACAACAGGTTGAAATTCCTGTACCACCGTAATCCGTTATGAGTAATGGGGTGACGCAGCAGGGTAGTGACGCGGACTGATGGAATAGTCCGTCTAAGCAGTGAGGCTTGTGTGTAGGCAAATCCGCACACTAATAGGCTGGGCTGTGATGGGGAGCGAAAATTATAGTAGCGAAGGTCATGATCTCACACTGCCAAGAAAAGCCTCTAACCAGGAGAAGGTGCCCGTACCGCAAACCGACACAGGTAGGCGAGAAGAGAATTCTAAGGCGCGCGGAAGAACTCTCGTTAAGGAACTCGGCAAAATGACCCCGTAACTTCGGGAGAAGGGGTGCCCCGGTAGTGTGAATAGCACGAGGGGGCCGCAGTGAAAAGGCCCAAGCGACTGTTTAGCAAAAACACAGGTCTGTGCGAAGCCGTAAGGCGAAGTATACGGGCTGACGCCTGCCCGGTGCTGGAAGGTTAAGGGGAGTGGTTAGGGGAAACCCGAAGCTATGAACCGAAGCCCCAGTAAACGGCGGCCGTAACTATAACGGTCCTAAGGTAGCGAAATTCCTTGTCAGGTAAATTCTGACCCGCACGAATGGCGTAACGATTTGGGCGCTGTCTCAACGAGAGATCCGGTGAAATTTTAATACCTGTGAAGATGCAGGTTACCCGCGACAAGACGGAAAGACCCCATGGAGCTTTACTGCAGCTTGATATTGAATTTGGGTACGATTTGTACAGGATAGGTGGGAGCCTGAGAAATAGGAGCGCAAGCTTCTATGGAGGCGCCGTTGGGATACCACCCTGATCGTATCTAGGTTCTAACCTAGGACCGTAAACCGGTTCGGGGACAGTGTCAGGTGGGCAGTTTGACTGGGGCGGTCGCCTCCTAAAGAGTAACGGAGGCGCCCCAAGGTTCCCTCAGAATGGTTGGAAATCATTCGAAGAGTGCAAAGGCAGAAGGGAGCTTGACTGCGAGACCTACAAGTCGAGCAGGGACGAAAGTCGGGCTTAGTGATCCGGTGGTACCGCATGGAAGGGCCATCGCTCAACGGATAAAAGCTACCCTGGGGATAACAGGCTTATCTCCCCCAAGAGTCCACATCGACGGGGAGGTTTGGCACCTCGATGTCGGCTCATCGCATCCTGGGGCTGAAGTAGGTCCCAAGGGTTGGGCTGTTCGCCCATTAAAGCGGTACGCGAGCTGGGTTCAGAACGTCGTGAGACAGTTCGGTCCCTATCTGTCGTGGGCGCAGGAAATTTGAGAGGAGCTGTCCTTAGTACGAGAGGACCGGGATGGACGCACCTCTGGTGTACCAGTTGTTCCGCCAGGAGCATAGCTGGGTAGCTACGTGCGGACGGGATAAGCGCTGAAAGCATCTAAGCGTGAAGCCCCCCTCAAGATGAGATTTCCCAATTAGTAAGACCCCTTGAAGACTACGAGGTAGATAGGTTGGAGGTGGAAGTGCAGTAATGCACGGAGCTGACCAATACTAATCGGTCGAGGGCTTATCCTAAAAGTTTTCCGTAGGAAAAATAACTTCGGAAGCATTACGCTTTGCATCGAAGGAAAAACTACGGAGACAAGTGTTTCAATGCAGATTCGTTCGTATCTAGTTTTCAGGTGATCAAACATCTGATAGCTGCATGTCCTTTCTAAGGGCTGATATTTTCACGCAGCGATTTCGAGAAGCGTAAGCTTCGAAAAATCACGTTTGGTGGCGATAGCGGAGGGGTTCCACACGTACCCATCCCGAACACGACCGTTAAGCCCTCCAGCGCCGATGGTACTTGGACCGCAGGGTCCTGGGAGAGTAGGACGTCGCCAAGCATAAGAACCACTATTGATTTCGATCAATGGTGGTTTTTCTTTGTGTTTTTTAGTGGTTTTTTAAAGGATATAAGGTGTTTCTGGAGTATTTAAATAGAGAGTTGTTAGATCTAGGTGAACTTTAAATATTCAAAATATGGAGATGAGTGAAATGAAACTATCCGTATATACAGTGTCCATCCCTGATCTGACACCACGAGAATTGGGCTTAGTAGAATCGAAGGACCAGCATGGATATTAAATCTATACCCCATGATGCGATGGAAGAGGCAGCCCCGTTTGTTTGGAGGTATCTATGATTCGAATAGGTGTCCCTGCTTATAGATAGGGTGTTAACCATATAGTGAGCTATTTGCTTCGGCAACAGGTTACCTAGCTCAAGTACAAGAGTTCGCTATACAATATCATATAAAAGCATTAGTAGAGACACACCATGAGACAATAGTACCTAGGCAAGTCTTGTCTATCAGTTCGTTCAATTACATCGGTGTGATATATGATCCAGTTAAAATGGTGTATGAGGGGTTTGAGGACTTTAGTAATACGCATGACTGGAAAAGGATGCTTAACTTGCAGGTAAAATCTTTAGATCATATAGCACTACTATAAAGATGATTAGACTATAGAATGTACTTATCCACTGTGTATAACAATCGCGACAACTAGAGTTAACATATAATTTTGTACAAATAATATTTGGGGATAACTTTAGAATAATGAATCTGGCGAAATTGCATAATGAATAATTGTGTCTTATTTAGTATTAGTGATCTGTCAAAACATATTATTTTTAAGTACTAGTATTTAGTACGCATCCTATTAATAAAGAATTTATAGTATAACTTCACGTACTTCAGAATAATGAGATGAAAGTGGTAATTATAAAAGAATATTAGTGAAATTAATAATAATTTTAGGTGGGTTATTGTCTATATGACCTAGTATAAATCCAGAATCAGCAACAAAAGAGGAGAGTAGTTTACACAGGTACTGCTACTACCTTATGGAGTAAGTAATACTTGAAATTGTTGTGTTGGCTCTTCATTTTGAAAGGATTAATTCATATTTTGCTACAATGAATGCGGTCAGTTATATAATAGATGTGACAGTTTTGTCACCGAAGGTTATAGTCTTGCAAGTATAATAATAAAGTGTAAAAAAGAATGAACATGATTTATCTCCATCATAAATAGTAAATATAGAGCAGAATATGATACTTTCGGTTAGTTCGCGAATTGGAGTTAGGAGGACATTCATGCGTGGAATAACATGGCTGCGTGCTCTCATTCTATTGTGTACGATAACCATTCTTCTTGTTGGATGTGGAAGTTCGGATCCTTCTTGGGAATCTTTTGAAGGTGCAGCAAACGAGAAGAGTTTCCCTGTTCCTAAAGAAGCCAATCAGAAGGCTCAACCTGCAAGCAATACAGAAATGGATGTTGTAACTTACTCTTTGCCAGGGCTTAAGAAAGACGATATATTCCCCATAGTTTATTTGGAAGCGATTCGTGAATGGGGATGGCAAGAGGAACAGGAAAATCAGCAGGATGCTGATCGTGTATTTATAAAGAATAATAAAATGGTACAGGTTACTATACATGATGGGTATTTGGTCATTATGATGCCTAAAGCAAATGATAAATCTCTGATGAAAAGTTTGGAGATTAAATAGAAGAAGACCTTTTCCCATATAAGTGGAAGGTCTTCTTTTACTATGTATTATAACGATGATTACTGCTTATAGTAGGATATGTCATCTGGGTTAATTTTGATCATGCCATCTTTTCGCTGACCAGATAAGCTCATGAATGTGTATAGGCGTGGAAGTAAAAACCATAGATGCCAGAAGATAAGCCCTGTAATAAACGATAAGGGTGACCAAAAAAGTAGAATAAGGAATACACATAAGCTAATCCACATCGCAAATGAAGTTACTTTGCGGAATAAAGAATAGCTAATATATTGGTTGGGCATGTATCCGATCCAAGGAGATTTAATGGAGAAGGACCAACGTTTGTGATAGTTGGAACCTGCAACCAATAAAACTGAACGGGATATAACATAATGAATCCACAGAACAACAGGAGAAGCTAATAAAAAGTAAAATATACTAGACCAAGTGATTAGAGTCATCATCAATATTCCTACTATACAGGGAACGGCCCAATAGACGATGTTCATTCTTTTAGGATGGGGAACTTTTTTGATAAGCTTATATTGATAAAAAGTAGCGCTTGATTCTTTTTCTTCTATCATAAAGTCAACAATCCTCCTTGAGGTTATCTATAATAATATATCGGTTATCATATACAATTTATAAAGATGTTTTTAAATGTACAGACACCAGTGGGTCTGAGTTTGAATACATATACAGAGTCATCAGAATATTATAAATCTTCTATGAAAAGGTTTAAAATAGTAGAAACTGTATCATACTGATAGGAAAAGGACAAGGTGGGATGGATGATGAATGATCATGCGGAACACGTCTGTATTATTTGCGGGCAAGGGAAAGAAGAAGGGATATGGATTATATCTCAATTTATCTGCGAGACTTGCGAGTCGGAAATGGTGCATACGAATACAGAGGAAGCGAAATATCGGTATTTTATTCATCAAATGAGAAAAATAAGTATGCAGGTACATGCTTAGACCGAAACTCACGATTTATGATATGAAGGAAAGGGGCGGCTTATAGCTGTTCTTTTTTTTATTTAAAGGGATACGTAGAAATGTCAGAGTCTTGTATCAAAAGATCTGCGACAATTTGTTCGATGGTAACTTGAGATAATTCCATCTCCATGGCTCGTTGAGCCTGAATAAATCGTTGTTCAAGTGTGTGTTGAATATTCTTACCGACAAGGCATTGTGGATTAGCTTTGTCATGGATCGTAAATAAATGATCTTGCTGTTCTACCTCAACGGCTAGATACACATCCAATAAGGTGATCGTTGAGATGGGACGGGAGATTCTAGCACCGGCTACTCCAGGGGATGTAATGATAATGCCAGCCTTATTCAGCATACCCATAATACGACGTACTACGACAGAATTGGTATTCACACTACTTGCGATTATCTCTGAGGTTAATCGTTCATTTTTTGAAATTTCTAATAAAGATAAGATGTGAACAGCGACAGAAAAGCGGCTACTGATGGCCATTACTAAATCCTCCCTTCATGATGAAATAAATGTAGTTACATTATAGCATAATGAGTTTTAGGTAAAATTTCAAAACAGATTAGAATTGACATCGCTCATACCTGTAACTATAATGGTTACAAGAATATCGAAAACAAATTAAATTGATTCTATCATGAAAATGAAGGAGTGTTTCTATTGAATATTGCAGTCGTTGGAGCAAGTGGGCGGATTGGAAGTCGAATTGTGGGTGAAGCATTAAGTAGAGGGCATCATGTTACAGCGGTAGTAAGAGATTCAAAGAAGGTTGAACAATTTAATGATATTGCAGTTATTGAAAAAGATATTTTTGAGATTACGAATGAATTGCAAGCCTTTGAAGTTGTCGTGAGTGCTTATGGAACGAAGTTCGGGGAAGAGCATCTACATATCGATGCAAATAATAAATTGATTGAGTTATTACATGAAGCTCCAAATACTCGTCTCATTGTTGTAGGAGGTGCAGGAAGTCTATTGGTAGATGATCAAGGTACCCGTGTTCTAGATACACCGGGATTCCCTGATTTTGCTCTACCAACGGCAAAGAATCAAGGAGAAGCTCTTACGCTATACCTAGCAGACCAGGTTATTGATTGGACGTTTCTAAGCCCAGCGGCGGAGATTGAACCTGGAACACGTAGTGGCCAATACCAATCAGGAAAAGATCATCTGCTCGTGAATACGGAAGGGAGAAGTTATATTAGTATGGAGGACTATGCTGTCGCTGTGTTAGATGAGATTGAACAGCCGAAGCATCGTAAAGAGCGGTTCACAGTAGCCTCTGTTTAAGTTATGTGGTACAAGTAGGATTCGATAATAATATTAGAGTAATTGATGAACAAGATCTGTATGGTTAGGGTTAACCATGAGATAGATCATAAGAGTGTAGTGGAAACTTCTGTGGTGCACATTAGTGTATTCTATAGGAGTTTTTGGTTTCTAAATGAAAATTTATGAGATAATAGAAAATAGGTAAAGGTTCAAGCAAGAATTGTAAGGGTATTGAGGAATATGAATAGTCGATGAATCAATATCATATTCGCTTATGCAGCTTAAATAAGGACTATAGATTGATCAGAACGACCCATTCTGTCAATATATAGTTATATCTAAATAGGTTTGCGTAATTATGAAATTGATTCAGATAAGACTATATTAAGATAAAATAGATAGATAAATGACCGGGGAAGGGATCAAAAGATTCATGCCTATACCAAACAATTCATTGAAAAAAAATCAGATGGGTACTCTTAAGAATGGGTTGGACAAATCAAGGGCACCGCTATATGAGGAATTAATTGAATACAGAAGAAAAAAGAATATTTCTTTTCATGTTCCAGGTCACAAGAATGGACAAGCTTTTGCATCCGATGGAAGTGCGCAGTTACTGAGCGAAGTGATGGAGATTGACGTTACAGAGATTACAGGTACCGATGATCTTCATCATCCTGAGGGCGTTATTCAAGAGGCACAAAATCTTGCCGCAGATTGTTTCGGGGCTGAGGAGAGTTTCTTTCTAGTAGGAGGGAGCACAGCCGGTAATTTATCGTTGATCCTTACGGTGTGTACATCACCAGGGGATATGTTACTTGTGCAGCGGAATGTGCATAAATCGGTATTACATGGTCTAATGCTAGCGGGTGCGAAGGCGATATTCTTACATCCACAGATTGATCCGATTAGTGGATTGCCAATAGCACCTACAGCTGCAACGATAAGCGCAACGTTAGATGCTTATCCTCATGCCAAAGGGGTATTGCTGACGATGCCGAATTATCATGGCATGGGTGTCGATCTTAGGCCTTTGGCCGAAGTATGTCACCATTATGCTGTGCCTCTGCTGGTGGATGAAGCACATGGTGCTCATTATGGACAGCATCCTGCGCTACCGTCTAGCGCGCTATCCTGTGGTGCAGATGGTGTCGTCCAGTCGACACATAAGATGTTATCCGCACTTACGATGGGTGCCATGCTGCATGTGCAGGGATCAAGGATTGACCGCGAGCTGCTTCGCCAGCGCTTAACGATGGTTCAGAGCTCTAGCCCATCATACCCCGTGATGGCTTCGCTCGACCTGGCCCGCCGCCAGTTGCACATGGGCGGCGAGAGCACCTTCACAGCGGGGCTCGCCGCTGTGAGTGCTTTCAAGCGCGGGCTCGCGAAGCTCCCGCGCTACGGGCTGCTGCTTCCACCGCAGCAGCCCGGGGGCCTGTCCGCAGGCGTAGCCTCGGCGGACAGCGAGGAGCCGCCAGACGCGCAGCTGGCGGCTCCTTATACCACCCAAGACCCCTTTAAAGTCGTCATTTATGACGATACCGGGGTGCTAGGTGGGTACGAACTGCAGCGCTTGCTAGAAGAGCACGGCTGCATACCAGAGATGAGCGACGATGTGTTCGTCGTCTTACTATTCAGTTTAGGGTCTACGATAGAAGATACTAATCACCTTTTAGATGCTCTTCAGCATATATCGTTATTAGAGATAGATACCTATGATAAAGAGCAATCTGTGTTACCCATGAGAGATGCTGTCGAATTTTCCACGTGGAACATTTCGCAGGAGGCTATTTCGACACCCGTTGCCTTTAGTATGAAGCCAGTATCGCTGAAAGATATCGAATGTATCCCTTTAGCACAGTGTGCAGGCAGAGTAGCCGCTGAGATGATCATTCCCTATCCACCAGGGATTCCAATCTTATATTCTGGTGAGAATATTACTATACAAACATATGAAAGACTACTCGTTCTAGAATCTGCGAGAGTGAAGTGCCATGGGACGAAAGATCCCGAATTGCATCATATCATGGTCTTCAAGAATGACAGAAAGCAGGAAAATTTATGAATCTAAGAGGTAAATTTATAACTTTCGAGGGAGGAGAGGGTTCAGGAAAAACAACTGCTCTTCGTGAACTAGGCTCTTATCTAGATAGCCAATCCATCTCTTATATGATTACAAGAGAACCGGGGGGGATCGAAATCTCTGAGAAGATCAGGGGAATCATTCTGGACACTCAACATACAGCGATGGATGCTCGAACCGAAGCACTACTCTACGCGGCTGCTCGCCGTCAGCATTTAGTAGAAAAGGTTAAGCCAGCTCTCGATGCAGGAGTTATTGTACTTTGTGATCGCTTCGTAGATAGTAGTCTCGCTTATCAAGGATATGCGCGAGGGCTTGGAATGGATGAAGTATGGAATATTAACCAATTTGCTATCGATTCCCTTATGCCGGAGATGACATTTTATCTAGATGTTGACCCGCAGGTGGGATTATCGCGTATTGCGGCTAGTCAGGAGCGGGAAGTGAACCGACTTGATCTGGAAAAGATTGAATTCCATCATAAAGTTAGAGAAGCTTATCAACTCCTGGCCGAGCAATATCCGTGTCGAATCATTACGATTAATGCTGAGCAAACATCTATTGAAGTCGTAAATCAGCTGATTTTTGAAATGGAAAAGAGGGTTTTAAAGGATATTAGGGCCTCTTTGTCAAATAATATAGTTTAATAAAATCAATTTTATAATCGGTTTTTGTAATTATGAAATTGATTCGTAATGAATCTTAATCATATCTCGTATACCCATCAGATTTTCGACAATATCAGTCTATGTAAAATCAATTTCATAATCGCCTTTGCATAATTATGAAATTGATTCTGTAAACACTCTATTAATCATGAGGAGGAATGCAAGATGAAATTAATCATTGCGATCGTACAGGATAAAGACAGTAACCGTCTATCAGGTGAACTTGTGAAATCAAATTTTCGTGCAACCAAACTAGCGAGTACAGGTGGGTTCTTGCGTGCAGGGAATACTACATTTATGATTGGTGTAGATGATAGTCAAGTTGAAGCCGTTATGGCTGTAATTAATAAAAGTTGCAAGGTTCGTGAACAACTGGTTACGCCAGTTACCCCAATGAGTGGTACGACGGACTCGTATTTACCACTTCCGGTAGAAGTTCAAGTGGGTGGAGCAACTGTATTTGTAATGCCAGTTGATCGATTCGAACATTTTTAATAAGTTAGATGGTAGAGGAATCTATCATGAAGGCAGGCGAATCCTATGAAAATAAATCCGGGTTATAGGCCCATTAAAAGCGAAATTCCCATTACAGATACGAACGCGAAACCTATTCAGCAAAAATCTTTCTCTGATGTTATTCAACAGCAAGGACACCATGCATCACAAGAAGAACTTGGCCGACGGGTTAAAGAAATTCAAATGCAAGGGGATCGTTTGGCGAGATCAATGACGATTCGTGAATTGAAGACATATCGGATGATGATCAAACGATTCCTTGAAGATACTGTTCGTCGTGGTGTAACAATGAAGGAGACCAGAGGCTGGGATCGAAGAGGTCGTGGGAAACGATATAAATTAATTGATGAGCTGGATGCAGCTTTACTGGCTATGGCTGATGAATTATTAGAAAGCGAAGAGGGCAAGATAGCTCTTCTCGAGCAAATGGGAGAAATTCGTGGCATGCTGATCAATCTAAGTTTCTGATTCAGAAGCTACGCATGACATGATGTTGATCGACTAATAAATAGGGAAGCTAGTGATACTTCGTATCGCTTAAGATTATGCTTTCGAAGTAGCGATACTTCGTATCGCTTTTAGTATCCACGAGAGTATAAGAAGGTATAGTATACCTTCTTATACTTTAAGAAAAGAGGAAGTATGTCTTTTAATGATATTGTAGGGCAGGATGTAGCATTGCAAATGCTGCAGAATGGCCTCCGTCAAGATGCTGTGAGCCATGCCTATTTGTTTAACGGACCGACGGGATGTGGTCAGATGAAGACGGCACTTACTTTTGCGAAAGCTATATTTTGTACTGAAAGTAAAGATGACGCATGTGGACATTGTCTAGAATGTCGAAAAGTTGATCACGGTAACCATTCCGATCTACATCTAATCGTTCCGGATGGGGCATCAATTAAAATTGATCAGATCCGCGGATTACAGCGGGTCTTTTCCTATCGTTCGGAATCTAACAATCCGAAAGTCTATATTATTGATCAGGCGGATACGATGACTAATCAAGCCGCTAATAGTTTACTTAAATTTCTGGAAGAACCACCAATTCCCGCCGTGGCTATTCTAATTTCATCGAATGTACAAGCCATGCTTCCAACGATTCAATCTAGATCGCAGCGGGTTCCATTTATGCCATTGAATCCCTCAACCATGCTGCAAATTCTAATTAATGAAGGGTATCCTTCACCATTAGTTCGTTGTGCCGTTCATCTATCTTCTGGATTGGAAGGATGCAGAGAACTGTTGGAGCAGAATTGGTTTGCAGAAATTAGAAACCTAGTGTTACAATTAGGGAAGGAGTCTATGAGCAGAGGGAGTACCTCGCTTATTACTGCTGGAACGAAATTGTTCAAGACAGGACTCTCAGAACATCTAGAACTTATTTTTAACCTTTTTCATTTATGGTTCAAAGATATGCTGCATGTGCAATACGGAAGACATGAAAGTATCGTTTTTATAGATCAGTTAGAGTTCTTGTCCAATAATGCTTCTTTACGTAGTCAGTCACAATGGGTCTCTTATATGGATCTGGCTGCTGAAGGAAAGAAGAAGTTACGCTATAATGTAAATGGACAACTCTGTCTGGAGCAATTCCTAATTGGTCTGGGGCAATGATGACTGGTGTTCCAGTGATTTTAGAAAGATTAAGGTGTAAGGGGTAGGGGGGTTAGTTTTTGTACAATGTAGTGGGTGTCCGGTTTAAAAAAGCGGGCAAAATATATTATTTTGATCCATTGGACTTTCCTATTACAAAGGACCATCACGTGATCGTTGAGACAGCGCGAGGGATCGAGTACGGAAAGGTTGTCGTTGGTAAAAAAGAGGTGGACGAATCTGATGTGGTACTACCACTGAAGAGAGTTATTCGTATCGCCAGTGATTCCGACGCAAGCATAGTTGAAGAGAACCAACAGGCAGCAAAAGATGCATTTGTCACCTGTTTAAATAAAATTCGCGATCATGAACTCAAAATGAAGCTTGTAGATGTAGAATTTACTTTTGATCGAAACAAAATTATATTCTATTTCACAGCTGAAGGAAGAGTGGATTTCCGCGAGTTGGTTAAGGACTTGGCTAGTATCTTTAGAACTAGGATTGAGTTAAGACAGATTGGTGTGCGTGATGAAGCCAAAATGTTAGGTGGGATTGGCCCATGTGGACGAATTCTATGTTGCTCATCATGGCTTGGAGATTTCGAACCAGTATCCATTAAGATGGCGAAGGATCAACGCTTGTCATTGAACCCAACCAAGATCTCAGGTTTATGTGGAAGACTCATGTGTTGCCTTAAATTTGAGCATGATAACTATGAAAGTGTAAGGGAAGAACTGCCTTCCGTAGGTAAAATGGTGGTTACCTCACTAGGGGATGGTAAAGTAGTGGGGATTAATGCTGGCAGCCGTACTGTTCATGTGCAATTGTTTGAGATAGGGAAAGTAAAGGAACTTCCAATAGATGACGTTGTCATCAAGTAGACCATAGAGGTTACTGTTCGGGGTGCAAACATGGAAAAGAGAAATGTATTTCTACGCATGCAGGAAATGGAAGCTCAGATGGAGCATCTGCACAGTGATTTGGGTGATTTAAAGTTACTCGTAAAAGAGTTATTAGAAGAGAACAATCGTTTAGCTTTAGAGAATGAGCGACTTCGAATTATTTTGAAGAGAGAAGCTCAACTACAGGAAGATGGAGATCCATCACCAACAAACCATCCTCATGTCATTCCTGAAGATGTGGTGGGTGAGGGATATGATAATCTTGCTAGGTTATATCATGAGGGCTTTCATATTTGTAATGTCTATTATGGACACTTACGAACGGAAGGCGATTGTCTATTCTGCCTGTCTTTCCTGAATAAATAGTAATAACGAACCGTAGGGGAGTTTACCTACGGTTTTTTTGGAAATATAATGGTTGACACATAATAACTAGGTAAGAAGGATAGGGTATATGAAAAAAGAAGATGTTACTCTGCAAGAATCAGAAAGAATAGATGATTTATTGACACATGATCTAACGATCATTCAAAGCGATGAAGTATTCAGTTTCTCAATGGATGCGGTATTATTAGCTCGATTCGCAAGCGTTCCTCCAAAAGGGCGTATATTGGACTTGTGTACTGGCAATGGGGTTATTCCATTACTATTAACTACACGGAGTAAGGCTACAATTGAAGGGATTGAAATTCAACCAAGGCTTGCTGATATGGCGCGTCGGAGTGTGAGAATGAATGGGCTTGAAGATCGTATTGTGATTCGAGAAGGTGACCTACGTGAATTATATAAGGAAACAGGACATGGTGTGTATGATGCGATTACGGTGAACCCACCTTATATGCCACTGAATGGAAGTGACCTTAAGCTTAATTCCCATCAGGCTATTGCAAGGCATGAGATCCATTGTACTTTGGAGGATGTATTACAGGCTAGCTCAAGATTAGTGCGTCCGGGTGGTAAGATCAACATGGTGCACAAACCACAACGTTTAGGTGACCTGATCGCGTTGATGCGGCAATATCGTCTAGAGCCGAAACGGATACGATTCGTTCATCCTCGTGCCAATGTAGAGGCGAATATGGTACTGATCGAGGCTTTGCGTGATGGGAAACCTGAGGTAAGGATTCTTCCACCGTTAATCGTATATAATGAGCAAAATCAATACTGCCCAGAATTGTTAGAAATCTACTACGGAAAAAAAGAAGGTGAAATATGAATATAACCAAGCAAAGCAGCTTTCAGGGAGAATCAACACGGAGCGGGGGTTCCTTATATCTAGTAGGCACACCCATTGGTAATTTAGAGGATATGACGTTTCGTGCGGTAAGAATACTAAAAGAGTGTGATATTATCGCAGCTGAAGATACACGTCAGACTCGTAAATTGTTAACTCATTTTGAAATCACACCACAACTTTTATTTAGTTATCACGAGCATAATAAGGCAGCAAGTGGGCCTGAATTAATTCGATATATAATAGAAGGAAAAAATTTAGCACTTGTAAGTGATGCCGGTCTACCCGCCATTTCTGATCCAGGATCGGATCTGGTTCAATTAGCTATTGCTGAAGGAATTCCAGTGATTCCTATCCCCGGTCCTAATGCAGCACTGTCTGCATTAATCGTATCTGGACTTTCGACAGAGCGGTTCACCTTCATTGGCTTTTTGCCTCGTGATCGTAAAGATGTTCAGTCGGTGTTATCTTCTGTTCAGTATGCACAAGGGACATTATTAATGTATGAGTCACCTCATCGTATTATTAAGACGTTGGGATTTCTATTAGAATTTCTCGGGAATCGTAGAATTGTACTTGCGCGTGAATTAACAAAAAGATATGAAGAAATGGTTCGTGGGAGTATAGAAGATTGTTTAGAGTGGATGGGTGATCATCCCCCTATCGGTGAATATGTATTGGTGCTTGAAGGTGCAAGTCAGGAAGAGGAACAGAAGCAGAAGGATGCTTGGTGGCAAGAGTTATCTCTCGAAGAACATGTGACACGGTATGAGAATGATGGCGAGAATAGGAAAGATGCTATGAAAAAAACGGCTATCGATCGCGGTGTTTCAAAAAGGGATGTTTATAACGCATTGTTATGAGTAATTGGGTGGTTTGCAAAAAAAAGATCCTCTGTTAGCAATGATACAAAGCTAACAGAGGATATCAAGGAGTTATAATAAAGGTTTGAATTAACAATTTGAATAATCTTAGTATACCCTATTTTTCTCAGTTTGTCACAGGTGTTGGGATTTCTGATACACATTCGTTACAAACAATTTTCCCTTTGAAATATATAACATTCTCTGCGTTTCCACAGAAAATACATGCAGGTTCATATTTCTTTAAAATAATACGTTCACCATCAACGTAGATTTCTAGAGCATCTTTCTCACCAATACCTAATGTACGGCGCAATTCAATTGGAATAACAACCCGGCCTAGTTCATCGACTTTTCTTACAATACCAGTTGATTTCATCATCTAAAATACTTCCTCTCTCAAACACAAATTAATATTTGTCAAAATTCGACAATTTTCGTTTTTTCTATATTATATATAGTACCAAGCATTACCATATTAGTCAACAAAATTATAGCAGTAAAGTTCAGTTTTTTATATCATATTATTGTATTGAAGATATTACATAAGGATTAAAAATTAATGTCTGCAGGAATAAAATGGGCATTTGATGTCACAAAACATTACTTTGTTCGACATTTTACGACACTAATCAATGGGTTTTTTTGTATGAAATGATATAAAAGGAGTTGAAAAAAAGATGATGAATCTTTTAAATGAAGAAAAGGTCTTTAAAGATCCGGTTCATAATTATATCCATGTACAAGATATGACCATTTGGAGACTGATTAATACAAATGAATTTCAGCGTTTACGTCGTATTCGTCAGTTAGGAACATCTTACTTAACCTTTCATGGTGCAGAGCATAGTCGTTTCTCACATTCATTGGGTGTTTATGAGATTACTAGACAAATTATATCCTTATTTGAAAGAAACCATTATTCTGATTGGCCGAAAGAAGAGAAATTACTGACACTTTGTGCTGCACTACTTCATGATTTAGGGCATGGACCGTTTTCACATTCTATAGAAGAAGCTTTTGATATGAATCATGAAGATTGGACCATTCGGATCTTATTAGGTAATACTCAAATACATGACATTCTAAGTGAGGTTAGTTACGGGTTTGCAGACAAGGTTGCTTCTGTCATTGCAAGAACCTATCATAAACCAATTGTTGTCAATCTTGTGTCCAGTGCACTTGATGCTGATCGGATGGATTATTTATTACGAGATGCATATTATACAGGTGTAAATTACGGCACAATAGATATCGACCGGATTATACGGGTGCTAAGACCCCATCAAGGTCGAATCGTTGTGAAGGAGTCTGGAATGCATGCGGTTGAGGATTATCTCATGGCAAGATATCAAATGTACTGGCAAGTGTACTTCCATCCTGTGACTCGTAGTTCAGAAATTGTTTTAAAACTAATTTTTAAGCGAGCAAAAGATTTATATAACAACGGGTATACGTTTGAATTTATGATAGCGCCATTGGTTAGTCTGTTCGAGGACAAGGTGACTGTAGAGCAATATTTAAAATTGGATGAAGCACTTATTCAGACTGTATTTATGCAATGGATCTCAGAGAAAGACCCTATACTTAGCGAACTTTGCAGTCGATTTATGCATCGTAGATTGTATAAATATGTAGAATTAGAACCACTAGAATTGGAAATGGTACATGAGATCATTCAGGTGTTCCGTCAATGTGGATTGAATCCAGATTATGATGTCGCGATTGATTCTCCAAGTGATCTTCCGTATGATGTATTTCATTCGGGAGATGAAGTAAGTCAGAAGCAAATATTATTGTTAGATCGACAAGAAAGACTAATGGAAATATCAGAAGTATCGGAAATTGTACGTTCGATAAGCGGGCTACAACATGGGAAGTTCCGGTTATATTACCCTGAAGAGAAAATCAATGCAGTAATATCATCGTTCCCTATGGCAATTGCACACATTTTCACACCATAGAATTATGATTTGAAAGGAGTTTTTATAATGGACTTGTTCGACACACATACACATCTGGATGCTCCACAATTCGACGAAGATCGTGATGAGGTAATTGCACGCGCTGTTGAAGGCGGAGTTAGTAGGATGGTTAATATAGGATTTAACAGAGAGACGATTCCGACAACGATGGCACTCGCTGAGAAATATGACTTTATCTATGCTGCTGTTGGTTGGCACCCAGTGGATGCGATCACAATGAAGAAGGACGACTTAGAATGGATTGCATCCCTTTGCCAACATGATAAGGTTGTAGCCATTGGTGAGATCGGGTTGGATTATCATTGGGATACTTCTCCTAAAGATATACAACAACAAGTGTTTCGCCAACAGATTGGACTAGCCCGGGAATTAAAAATGCCAATTGTGATTCATAACCGAGATGCCCATGAGGATGTAGTTAGAATTCTAAGAGAAGAGAAGGCCAAAGACGTAGGAGGGATTATGCATTCTTACTCTGGTAGTTGGGAAACTGCTAAAATATGCCTTGATATGGGATTCCATTTGTCGTTTGGAGGTCCGATCACATTTAAGAATGCTAAACAACCAAAAGAAGTATTAGCACAGGTGCCCATGGATCGATTATTACTCGAAACTGATTCCCCATATCTTACACCACATCCATTTCGTGGAAAGAGAAACGAGAGTGCTCATGTTAGGTTAGTAGCAGAAGCAGCGGCTCAAATAAAAGGGATGGATTTAGAGGAAATTGCCCAAATAACCACCAAAAATTCACTGGGTTTATTTGGGATTATGTGAAAACGGGAGTAAAATGGATGAAAAATAGAGAATTCGAGACTTATTTATATCTACTCATCTCTAAAAGAGAGAATATTACAAAATTTTAACCATTTATTCAGAATTTCGTGGTTGAAACGTGCTTTACAACATGCATAGAAACACGATATCATCTTTTCAGTGATAAAAGCTGATCGAATTTGATAGCTTATTATTTTCTTGAACCAGTCTCGCTAAATCTCCTAACTATTGGAGAACGGGGGAACCAATATGACTGATACTGATTATTGATAGACACAGGCATATCTGATTTCTTTTATTGGGTCTTTGGGGTGAATTCAAGGGCATCCGCCATGAGCGGTTGACCTAAGATCGGGCGGCTCTCTTTCGTCCAAACCCGACAGCTAACCTCGTAAGCGCAATGAAGAGAGGCAACCTCGTGCATGTATTTCCGTTATTCAGACTATCGGAAAGCCACGAAAGAGTTCCTCTAACTCTTTCTAATGGCTTTTTTTGTTTTAGAATAAAGACAATTTTGTCATCATACTCTTGTAAATAGGAGGTGACAATCATGACGAGCAGACCGGTACATGATGCAGGTTAGAATTTATTCTACTATCCTGTAAAAATTTAATAATAGTCGCGTCAAAGGCAATTAGGTTTTATTTTAGACGGCGAGGCTATGAAGGAGGATCGGAAAGTGGGCATTTTCAAAGAAGAAACCCATGATTCATCATCATCCAGCATGACTTACGCACCGCGTTGGAAGGTTGAAAATTTAAGTAAGATCTCAGTAGCAGCTATTGCCCTAATAGCGATTACCTTGACTGTTCTTTTGTTCAGTAGCATTCATGGGCGTAAACAGGTGTATTTGGTCATTGATGGACAAGTGAGTGCCATCGAAACGCAACATGCTATGCTAGATCAAATGTTGGAAGAACAAGCGATTGTTCTAAGACCAGAAGATAAGGTATCCGTTTCACTTAATAGTTCGCTTGAAGATGGGGATAAAGTCCATATTCAACGTGCAGTTGAAGTTAATTTAACAGCCGACGGTGAATCTATAACTAGGTTTACATCACAAAAGACAGTACAAGATGTTATTCAAGATATAGGTATTACTTTGGATGAAGACGATAAAGTATTTCCTGAGTTGACGACAGAGATAACAGATAATTTGGAGATTAAAGTTATTCGAATTAATAAGCAGATTGTTGAACGTGTGGAGGAACTCCCCTTCCGTGTCATCAAGACATCCGACCCAACGATTGTGAAAGGTAATGTCAAGGTGGTTCAGAATGGACAGTCTGGAACACTGGTTCAACAAATCGAGAAAATATATCAAGATGGACAATTTGTAACGATGAGTTTGGTAGGAAAAGAAGTAGTGGAAGCTAAGGACAAGGTCGTTGCTGTGGGTACGAAGGTGGAGAAACCTAAGGCTGTTGTAGCAACAACTACTGTTAGCACTAAGAATGTAAACTCAAAGAATAATCGAGTCAGTAAAGCTGGCGTCGATTTCACTTATAAAAAAGTGCTTAATAACGTATCCATGACGGCATACTCTGCCGAAGAAGACGGTATTGGAACGCGGACTGCATCAGGCACACGAGTAACAGAAGGTCGTACGATTGCAGTGGACACTAGCGTTATTCCTATGGGATGGTGGGTGTACATTGAAGGTATTGGCTTCCGTCGTGCAGAAGATACAGGTGGAGCAATCAAGGGGAATAAGGTTGATGTATATTATGACTCCATACAGAATGCCCGTAACTTCGGACGCAAGAATGGTAAAACAGTATATGTGATAGGACCTGTTAAGCCTGAACTGAACTAAATCTGTTTTACAATAGCTTTATATTCCTATACTATTAAGGTCATATGGAAGTCATGCTAAGAAGAGGATTAATCCTCTTCTTTTTGTTATATTCGCTCTGGAGGGAAGAATCGTTATGATTAAGGAAATTATTGTCGTGGAGGGTCGCGATGATACAACAGCTATTAAGAGGGCGGTAGAGGCGGATACCATTGAGACAGGCGGTTCCGCTATTAATGCACGAATAATACAGCGAATTGCATTAGCACAGAAGCGCAGGGGGGTTATTATTTTTACTGACCCTGACCATGCAGGCGAACGCATTCGCAAAATAATAGCTAATAAAGTACCAGGATGTAAGCATGCTTTCATACCAGAAGCCGATGCGACTCGTAAAGGGGATATTGGTGTGGAGAATGCATCTCCTGATGCGATAAGACATGCTTTAGCTCGAGTACATACATCCTACGAGGGTGCAGAGAGTTTAATTGACATGGAGGATCTTGTTGGAGCAGGTCTTATAGTTCACCCGAATGCAGCTGCTCGGAGAATGGAAATGGGTAATATTCTTGGAATAGGGTATTGTAACGGCAAGCAATTTCTGAAACGTCTCGCCATATTTCAAATTACGCGTGATGAATTCATTAGTGCCCTCGCCCAAGTTGAAGAGGGAGGTAAAGAATAGATGAATCAATTAGATAATATTGCTACACCAGGACGAACGAAGGATATCATTAGACGCCATGGTTTCTCTTTTAAGAAGAGCTTGGGTCAGAACTTCCTCATCGATCAGAATATTCTGAATAAAATTGTTGAAGCTGCAGAGTTAGATCCCACCAAAGGGGCTTTAGAAATTGGTCCAGGGATTGGTGCACTTACAGAAAGGCTAGCACAAAGTGCGGGTACTGTGACTGCGGTGGAGATTGATAAACGTCTTATTCCTATACTTGAAGAAGTATTGGAGCCATATCCGCATGTACATGTCCAACAAGCAGATGTGCTTGATGTAGACTTACCAGCGTTGTTTGAATCTAATTTCAAGGATGTGTCTAAGGTAAGTGTTGTAGCTAATCTACCGTATTATGTTACGACACCTATTCTGATGAAGTTATTGGAAGAGAAGCTTCCATTGGAGCATATTGTTGTCATGATTCAGAAGGAAGTTGCTGAACGTATGGCTGCATCACCGGGTGGTAAGGAGTATGGAAGTCTCAGTATTGCGGTTCAATATTACAGTGTGCCGAAGTTGATTTGTACTGTACCACATACGGTCTTTATTCCTCAGCCAAATGTAGATTCAGCAGTTATTCGTCTAACTGTTCGTGAACAACCACCAGTTGAGACAAAGGATGAAGCGCATTTCTTCGATGTGGTACGATCCTCATTTACTCAGAGACGGAAGACGATTTCGAATAACCTGAAGAGTAGATATACGCTTCCCGAAGGACGCGAGCGAATTGATGCCATGTTAGTGCAAGCTGGAATAGAACCTTCAAGACGCGGAGAGACACTTAGCTTACAGGAATTCGCGACACTTAGTAACGTGTTATATGAAGCGGGTATTGTTTAGAGAAGTGTAGAGTAGTAATCCAACGGCTTAAATATGAAGAAAATATGAACCAATAGAGATCATTGCCCATACCATGAGGTAGGGGTGATGTTCTAATGAATTTGGGCGACTTGGTTGTCCGCCGCTCATATGGCGGAGATATAGCGTTCCGTATTGAAGAATTGCAGCAAGACTACGCTATCCTGAAAGGCACAGAGTTCCGACTATTGGCGGATTCTCCGCTTAAAGACTTAATGAGAGCACCAACTGTACCTGTAAGCGAAAAGATCCAGCAGGCGCAAGCAAGAGCCAGCGAGTCTTTATCGTCGCTTCAAAGGCAACGCAAGGAGCAGTCAGCTCTCCATCAAGCTCAATTAAGCGGAGGAAGAGATCTAGCGCAGGAAGTCTCATTCTTTGAAATACCAGGTAAAGTACTTCATTTGGATGGAGATCACAATTATTTGCAAAAAAGCCTTCGAATCTATGAGCAACTACGTGTGCCTGCAGAGGGACATTATGTTAGGGAGTCTGGCATGGCGGATGCCTTATATCGTCTATTACCACAGGTCCAACCTGATATTGTCGTAATCACAGGTCATGATGGCGTATTAAAGCATAGGCAGAACCGAGACCTGCATAGCTTGAGCAGCTATAAGAATTCTCAGAACTTTGTATCTGCCATTCAGGTGGCGCGAAAGTATGAACGTCATTTGGATTCTTTGACCATTGTAGCAGGTGCTTGTCAGTCTCATTTTGAAGCGTTGCTTCAGTCGGGAGCTAATTTTGCTAGTTCACCAGGTCGAATTCTTATCCATGCGCTGGATCCTGTATACGTAGCAGCTAAAGCTGCATTCACATCCGTTCGAGAGACGATTAACATGAATGATGTGTTGAGCAATACAATTAGTGGTAGCCAGGGTGTGGGTGGAGTTGAGTCTCGTGGAAGTTATCGAATGGGCTTACCCCGTCTGAATGATCTTTCTACTCTGAAAGTAACACCTTCTGCGATGTAATAGCAACAGCCCGGAGTCTATTTTTCAAAATATAAGAAAGTATAAGTTTCACTTGAATCAATTTCATAATCACCGATGCATCTAAATCGATTTGCGTAATTATGAAAATGATTTTTGATACTTTCTTATATTTCCGCTGAAACGGATGCCGTCTTTGAAAAAGGGCGTCATAGCCGTTTCTACTTGGATTCTGGGTCTTCTTTTGTTGAAATCTTGTGGGCTTGTACTAATCCGAAAAAAAATCGTTGACAATATATTTTTGGTGCTGATATAATTGATGTTTTGTTTGACAATCACCGAAAAGTCCGTTATACTGGACAAGGAAAGAGGTGGTCGTTAAACATGGCTAAAAATGCACTGTTAGAGATCAAGTATAGTCTCGATGCTCATGTAGGTCAGAAAATTATGTTACGTGCCAATGGTGGTCGCCGCAAGACTGTTGAGCGGACCGGTATTTTGGAAGAGACGTACCCATCTGTTTTTATTGTAAAGCTTGATCAAGAACAAGAAACTTTTAAACGTGTTTCATACAGTTATGCTGATATCCTAACTTCTGCTGTAGAAGTTACGATTTGTGAGAATAACAATGAAATGCAGCTTGAGTATATCAAAGTATAAATTAATCTTATAAAGACAAGTGGAACCCTTCTTAATTGAGGGTTCTTTTGTTTATATATAAGAATTTAGAGTAAGTGAAGCTTATCCCTTATTTTTACAAATACTGCTGGCGATGGTCGTGAGCTGTTGATGAATGAGAAGAGATGAATTGTACATACTATAAAGGTCATTCATCCCCATTTGTGAGAAGGAGGGCCATCATGAGCCGTAAGCGACGTAGTGTAATGTCAGAGGATCTCAAGAATGAGCTTGCTAAGGACTTAGGTTTCTATGACACGGTTGAAAAAGAGGGCTGGGGTGGAATTAGAGCTAAGGACGCAGGGAATATGGTGAAACGAGCGATTGAACTTGCAGAGAAGGCAGCAGCTAGGAACCCAAATTTATAATGAATATCAAAAGGAGATTAACCCCAACGGGGTTAGTCTCCTTTTTAAATGACTTGGATGAAACAGTTTGATATAATGTTTGAAGTTATGATGAGCGAAAAATTAAGGGTGGGTGAACGCCTTGAAAACCTATGAGAAAGCACCGGCTAAAATAAACTTGATGCTGGATGTATTACATAAACGTCCGGATGGTTATCACGAGGTCGAAATGGTGATGACTATGGTTGATCTGGCAGACCGTTTAGAAATGGTAGAATTACCAAGAGATACAATTATTATATCGAGCCAAGTTGGGTATATTCCTTTGGATGAGAAGAATCTGGCATTCCAAGCGGCTAGACTTATTAAGGATCGATATGATGTAAAACGAGGTGTCCATATTCATTTGGACAAAAAAATTCCGGTAGCAGCAGGATTGGCTGGGGGAAGTAGCGATGCAGCAGCCACCCTTAGGGGTCTGAATCGTCTCTGGGGTCTTAATATTCCGATGATAGAGTTACAAGAGTTGGGGGCCGAACTTGGCTCTGACGTGCCTTTCTGCGTAACTGGTGGGACTGCACTCGCTACAGGAAGAGGAGAAGTGTTACATTCTATATGTAATCCTCCACAATGTTGGGTTGTATTAGCTAAACCACCTATTAATGTGTCAACACAAGAAGTGTATACGAGATTGAGGAGTGATCAGATCTCGAAGCATCCATCAGCCGCAGATATGATTGCCGCTATCCAATCAGGAAGCTTTCAGGAAGTCTGCGAACAACTTGGTAATGTACTTGAGGACGTTACCTTGAAGTTGCACCCTGAAGTCCAACAATTGAAGGAAGCAATGATGAGATTAGGTGCGGATGGTACGTTAATGTCAGGAAGTGGACCAACAGTGTTCGGTCTTGTATCAAAAGAATCAAAAGTGCCAAGAATATATAATGGATTACGGGGATTCTGTCGTGAGGTATATGCCGTAAGACTATTGACCTAATTTTCACAACCCTTGTGTAAACACGTATAATAATGTTATATTTTATGTATAATATTCGGATTTGGCGAGGAGTATTTTGTGAAAAAATTAAAGCGAAGTGCACGATTAGTAGAGATGACGCAATATCTGTTAAACAGACCACATACATTAATTCCTCTAACGGCGTTTGCAGATCGATATGGGGCAGCTAAATCTTCTATAAGTGAGGATCTAGCAATTATTAAAGAAGTATTTGAGAGCGAAGGCATGGGAGAACTTCTAACATTCGCAGGAGCAACCGGTGGAGTGAGATTTATTCCTAAGATGACTAAGGAGAAGGCACTTCATTTCGCTGAGGAACTATGTGCTCGACTAGAGCAGAAAGACCGGATTTTGCCTGGAGGATATTTATATATGTCCGATTTACTGGGTGAGCCATCGCTTATGAATGAAGCGGGTAAAATTTTTGCAACGACTTTTGCTGATAAAGAGATTGATTGTGTGATGACTGTAGAGACGAAAGGTATTCCTTTAGCTTATGCCACAGGAGCACAGCTTAATTTACCAGTAGTGCTCGTCCGTCGTGATCATCAAGTGACAGAGGGGTCTGCGGTAAGCATTAATTACGTTTCAGGTTCACACAAAAGTATTCATACGATGTCTTTGTCACGGCGTGCTCTGAAGGATAAATCTAAAGTGCTTATTGTAGATGACTTTATGAAGGCGGGCGGTACCATTCAAGGTATGGTAGACTTATTAGCTGAATTTGATGCAGAGGTAGCGGGAGTCGGTGTATTGGTAGAATCGGGAGCTGTTGATAATGAAGAACGCTTACTCCATGATTATATATCCATTGCTAAATTGACAACTGTGGATTTCAAGAGTAAACAAATTATTGTTACACCGGGTAATTTTTTTGAAATATAAGGAAATATAAGTTTCACTTGAATCCTTATATTTCCGCTGAAACGGATGCCGTCTTTGAAAAAGGACGGCATAGCCGTTTCTACTTGATTAAAGCTGACTTACGATGAGACTGTAGTTTTTGTCGATTATTAAACTAAATTAGGTTTAATTCTGAATGAAAAAAGAAGAAGTCTGTCGAAATATATTAATATTAATAAAATTCCTGATTTTAGGATATTTTCTTTGAAAAAATAAAGGATTTTCGTTTGCTGTGTGGAATTATACACCAAGTCTCTGATGGAAAAAGGTGGTGAACACACACATGCAAATTACGGATGTCAGACTTCGTCGGGTAAATTCCGAAGGTAGAATGAAAGCAATCGCATCCATTACCATTGATAACGAATTTGTTGTTCATGACATTCGGGTTATTGATGGAAATAACGGAATGTTTGTTGCAATGCCAAGCAAACGTACTCCTGATGGAGAATTCCGAGACATTGCTCACCCAATCTCTTCTGGTACTCGGGAGAAGATTCAGTCTGCTGTATTAGCAGAATATGAAAGTGCAGCTAATGAAGAGGAAGAAGAAGTGATTGAAGAAGGCGCTTAAGTTTTGATATTGGGTTTGAAGAAAAGGGAGCCATGTCTATGGCTCCCTTTTCTTTTTTCGTAGAATGAGATATATTCAGTAGTGAGTTTATGAGCAGGAGGTTAAGACCCTTGAAAAGAATGGCTATAGTTCTTGCTGCAGGTCAGGGAAAAAGAATGAAATCAAAATTATACAAAGTGCTTCATCCTGTTTGTGGAAAACCGATGGTGGGACATGTTCTCGATACCGTACAACAAGTCAACAGTGAACGTGTGATTGTAATCGTTGGCCATGGTGCGGAAACAGTAAAATCCTATCTAGGTGACGCTGCTGAATATGTTCTTCAAGAACAGCAATTAGGTACCGGTCATGCCGTTAAGCAGGCTTCCCCATTACTTGGTAATGAAGTGGGCTCTACCATTGTCATCTGTGGTGATACGCCCTTAGTTACGCCAGAGACGCTAGAAGGACTCGTGAAGTTACATGAGAGCCAACATGCGGCAGCGACTGTATTAACCGCCCTTATGGACAATCCTAAGGGATACGGCCGCGTTATTCGTGGTGAAGATGGTAATGTGCTACGGATTGTGGAGCAGAAGGATTGTACACTAGAGGAAGATGCAGTACACGAGATTAATACAGGGACGTATTGTTTCGATAATGCTAAATTGTTTGCTGCACTTGAGAAAGTTACGAATCAGAATGCACAACAAGAATACTATTTGACCGATGTCATTGGGATTCTGGTGAACGCTAACGATACAGTTCTCGGATATGTTACGAATGATGTAGCCGAATCCATTGGTGTTAATGATCGATTAGCGCTTTCTGAGGCCGAACAATTTATGAGAGAAAGAATTGCAAAGCGACATATGTTGAATGGTGTGACTATTATAGATCCATCTTCGACAGTTATTGGCGCAGATGTTACAATTGGTTCAGACACGATTTTGTATCCAGGTACAATGATTAAGGGGAGTACCGTAATAGGCGAGGAATGTGTCATCGGACCTAATAGTGACATTAATTCATCTATTATTTCCAATAATGCAATAGTTAAGCATTCGGTTCTAGATCATGCTGAAGTAGGTCAGCGAACTACAGTTGGTCCATTTGCTTATTTGCGCCCAGGGTCTATACTTGGAGAAGACGTGAAGATTGGCGATTTCGTCGAAGTGAAGAACGCTACCATTAATAATGGTTCCAAAGTGTCTCATTTGAGTTACATTGGGGATGCTACTGTCGGGAAGAATGTCAATGTAGGCTGTGGTGCAATAACTGTTAACTACGATGGGTATAATAAATCCGTGACAGAGATTGAAGATGATGCCTTTATTGGTAGTAATGTTAATCTGATTGCTCCTGTCAAAGTAGGTAAGGGTGCTTTTATTGTAGCGGGTTCCACAATTACACATTCTGTTGGTGAGAATGAAATGGCGATCGGAAGAGAACGTCAGGTGAATAAACCTGGTTATGCAGAGAAAATTCGCAATCAGGCTATTGCTAAGAAGAACAAACAATTGTAGGACCTAGTGGATTACAAGATCAGCTAGTTGAAGAATAGATCAATGATCATTAGTTAACATGAATTCAATGAATCCGCACGGAGGGTTTTTACTTTATGACTTATTGTGATTCCAAACTCAAAATATTTACTTGTAATTCTAATCCAAAGCTGGCGAATCAAATTGCCGATTATATCGGTATTCCTATGGGGGATTCCCATACAACGAGCTTTAGCGATGGAGAAATTCAAGTCAAATTGAATGAAAGTGTTCGAGGCTGTCATGTCTACATTGTACAGTCTACTTGTGGTCCAGTGAATGATAATCTGATGGAGTTGTTGGTTATGGTTGACGCATTGAAACGCGCTTCGGCCAAGAGTATCAATGTTGTTATTCCATACTACGGATACGCACGTCAAGATCGTAAGGCTCGTTCTCGTGACCCTATTACAGCGAAACTTGTAGCGAATCTTATTGAGAAGGCTGGGGCCCATCGTGTAATTACGATGGATTTACATGCTATGCAGATCCAAGGATTCTTCGATATCCCTGTGGATCATATGTTAGGTGTGCCTATCATAGCCCAATACTTCCGGTCAATGCAGATTGAGAACCCTGTTGTGGTCTCTCCAGACCATGGTGGAGTTGTTCGCGCAAGAAAATTAGCTGATTTCCTTAATGCACCGCTTGCTATAATTGATAAGCGCCGTCCTGAGCCGAATGTCAGTGAGGTCATGAATATTATCGGTCATATTGAAGGTAAGACGGCGATATTAATCGATGATATCATTGATACCGCAGGAACAATTGTTCTTGGTGCAAATGCTCTGATGGAAGGTGGAGTGAAGGAAGTCTATGCCTGCTGTACACATGCTGTACTATCAGGACCAGCAATGGAACGACTTGAGAATTCTCCACTGAAGGAAGTTATTGTAACAGATACGATTCCAATTACACATTCGAACCCGAGCAACAAAATTAAGGTATTGTCTGTAGCTCCGTTGATGGGTGAAGCTATCATTCGTGTTCATGAAGAATTGTCGATTAGTAAACTTTTCGAGATAGAGTAAAGATTAAGCATAAATAAAGGGTTATATCTCCTCGGGCGAGGAAATATAACCCTTATCGTGCATTGTTTTGCAATATCAATAAAGTCTGATGGAGGATAACTTACGCAATGAAATGGATTGTAGGACTTGGGAATCCTGGTTCGGCTTACGATAAGACGCGTCATAATATTGGCTTTATGGCAATAGATGCTTTAGCGGCAAGGCATGGGATTAAGTTTGGACCAAGTAAATGTAAAGCATTAATCGGCGAGGGAAACATTGCTGGAACAAAGGTTGTCCTTATTAAACCATTAACTTTTATGAATCTTTCTGGTGAATCGGTGCAATCATTTATGAGTTATTATAAAGCGGCATTAGAGGATTTGGTGGTCGTGTACGATGACTTGGATACGACAGTAGGTAAAATCCGACTGAGATATCAAGGGAGTGCAGGAGGACATAATGGGATTAAATCCATTATTCAACATACAGGTACACAGACGTTCAATCGCATCCGGATGGGGATTTCTCGCCCAGAACCTGGCTTTGCAATTGTAGATTATGTGCTGTCTACTTTCCCCAAGAAAGAAAAAGAATACGTGCTTAAGATGATTGATAGTAGCTGTGATGCGCTTGAATACAGTCTTGTTCATTCGTTTGAACAAACGATGGCCAAGTTCAATGGGTAAGACGGTTCAATGAATGGGAGCATGAGAATGGATAACCTGTAAGAGGCTAAATGAGATGACGACGGGGCATACTGAGGGTATATTTGAACTTCAGGAGGCATAAAATGGCTATTAAGTACATCTGTCGACACTGCCAAACAGTGCTAGGAGTCATTGATTCATCAATGGTATCCGAATTCCAACTAGGCTTCCATTCCTTGACCCCTTCAGAACGTCAGGATATAATTACGTATGATTTAAGCGGCGAGGTAGTGGTTAGAGTCACTTGTGATTATTGCACTGAGGCAATCTCAACCCACCCCGAATTAAGCTTATTAAGTAGTCCACTTCAGTGAGAACGTGAAGAGTAAGACTAACGTTGACCTTATTGGCGATGTATTCATGTTGTTACAGGGCCTTAGCAGTTTGCTGAGGCTTCTTTTGACGATAAGATAGATTTAATATTACGAAATAACAGATCACAAGTAAGTATAAGAGAGGTGCCACCTTTGTTACAAGCACTTATAGATTCGTTTGCTAAAGACCCTGATTTGAAATCCATAACTTCTGGTATATCCATAGGAATGAAAGAACAACTCATTTCGGGATTATCTGGATCAGCAAGGCAGATTATGATGGCCTCACTGTATGATGAAGTTAAACGTCCAATGTTAATCGTAACGCATAATATGTTCTCGGCCCAAAAAATGGCGGATGATTTACAGGAAGCGCTCTCACCAGATCAGGTACTTCTGTATTCAGCAAATGAGCTGGTTGCAGCAGAATCAGCTGTATCTAGTCCAGAGACGCTTGCACAACGTATTGATGTCTTGATGAAATGTGCGCAAGGGTTTACAGGGATTGTGGTAGCACCCTTTGCGGGTGTACGTAGACTTCTTCCTGCTCCAGAAGTGATGGCTAATGCACAGATAATGATCCAGTATGGAGCAACAATACAACTGGATTCTTTGCTTATGCGTATGGTTGAGTTGGGATATGAACGCGTTGAACGCGTGGAGAACAAAGGTGAGATGAGTGTTCGTGGCGGGATTATAGATTTCTATCCGATGACATCGTTACTCGCTTATCGAGTAGAGTTATTCGATGATGAGGTCGATTCGATCCGGACATTCGATCCAGCCGATCAACGATCCATTGATAAAGTTAATAAAGTAGTTATTATGCCTTGCAAGGAGATTATTGCAGATCATATGCGACTTGAGCAAGCTGCAGTGGCATTGGAAGGATTGCTGGATACACAACTTGATAAAATGACAGATCGTCAGGCTAAACTTCGTCTTCAAGAGGAAATGAAGCGCGAGATAAGTATGTTACGTGAGCATATATATTTCCCAGAAATCTATAAATATATTGCATTACTCTACCCGGAGAAATGCCACCTATTCGATTATCTTCCAGTTGATACGATTCTGGTTCTTGACGAACCTACGAGATTGCTAGAAACGGCCAAGCAACTTGAACGGGATGAATCCGAATGGAATTTACATCTCATGCAGAATGGTAAAATGTTGCCGCAATTACATCTATCCATTGATAATGATGAAGTTTTATATAAACGTCGCTATCAAACGTTGTTCCTCTCTATCTTTCTGCGGCAAGTACCTCATACCCAGCCTCAGAACATTCTGAATATTACCAGTCGTGGCATGCAGGATTTCCATGGTCAGATGAATGTTCTTAAATCTGAAATGGAGCGTTGGCAAAAGTCCGGCGTACGTGTCATGATGCTAGCCAGTAATGAGGAACGAATGGAGCGTATGCGTCGCGTATTACTGGATTATGGTATTGATGAACCTATCATGCTACAAGGTAACTTGCAGACAGGGTTTGAGTTACCATCGATTCAATTAGCTGTTATTACAGAGGGAGAAATGTTCTCCCAGAAGCAACGCAAAGTTCGCAAACTAACTAAAAATATTGATAATGCTGAGCGCATCAAGAGCTATACTGAGCTTAAAGTTGGCGATTATGTTGTGCATCAGAATCACGGTATAGGTAAATATATGGGCATTGGCACCTTGGATATCAACGGCATCCATAAGGATTATTTGCATATTCTTTATGCTGGTGGAGATAAGCTATCTGTTCCGATCGAGCAGGTCGACCTTATTCAGAAATATGTTGGCTCAGAAGATAAGGAACCAAAGATATATAAGCTTGGCGGTAACGACTGGGTAAGGGTTAAGAACAAAGTTCGCTCTACGGTGCAGGATATCGCAGACGATTTGATCAAATTATATGCAGAGCGACAATCTACACAAGGTTATGCTTTTGAGAAGGATGCAGCGGAACAACAGGAATTTGAAGAAATGTTCCCATATGATGAGACGCGAGATCAGATGAGAGCAATTGAAGAGATCAAGAAGGACATGGAACAAGCGCGGCCAATGGACAGACTACTCTGCGGAGATGTTGGATATGGAAAGACAGAAGTCGCTATTCGCGCTGCTTTCAAATCGGCTATTGAGGGTAAACAGGTCGCTGTACTCGTTCCGACGACAATCCTTGCCCAACAGCATTTCGAGACATTCAAAGAAAGATTCTCAGGCTATCCAATCAACATCCAAGTATTGAGCCGGTTTCGCTCACGTAAGGAACAGAATGAAGCAATTAAGGGGATTCGGTCAGGAACGGTAGATGTTATTATCGGCACACATCGATTGTTATCACAGGACCTTATATTTAAGGACCTGGGGCTTTTGATTGTGGATGAAGAGCAAAGATTTGGTGTTACCCACAAGGAAAAATTGAAGAAGTTGAAGACGAATGTGGATGTGCTTACGTTAACTGCGACACCAATTCCGCGGACACTTCATATGTCCATGCTAGGAGTTCGGGATTTATCAGTTATAGAGACACCTCCGGAGAATCGATTCCCTGTTCAGACCTATGTCGTGGAGCATAGCCACACGCTTGTACGTGAAGCTGTAGAACGGGAACTTGCTCGGGGTGGCCAAGTATATTACCTCTATAATCGAGTTCAAGGGATTCAGGAAATTGCAAGCCAGATTACAGCACTTGTTCCTGATGCCAGAGTAGGTGTTGGACATGGCCAAATGAATGAATCCGAGCTAGAGAAGACGATCCTTGATTTCTTAGATGGTGAGTTTGACGTCTTGGTGAGTACAAGTATTATCGAGACAGGTGTAGACATTCCCAATGTCAATACACTGATTGTTCATGACGCTGACAAAATGGGTTTGTCCCAGCTCTATCAGCTACGCGGTCGTGTAGGGCGTTCTAATCGTATTGCCTATGCTTATTTCACCTACCAACGTGATAAGGTATTAACTGAAGTAGCAGAGAAGCGTCTACAATCGATCAAAGAATTCACTGAACTTGGATCAGGATTCAAGATCGCTATGCGAGATCTATCTATCCGTGGAGCGGGTAACTTACTTGGAGCAGAGCAGCATGGCTTTATTGCTTCAGTTGGTTTTGATTTGTATTCTCAAATGCTCGCTGAAGAAATTCAGAAACGTAAGGTAACGATGTTAGGCGAAGTAGTTGCACCAGAAAAGGCATGGAATACACTGATCGATATTTCAATAGATGCCTATTTGCCCGCGGATTATATTTACGATAGTATTCAAAAGATTGAAATTTATAAGAAGGTAGCAGCCACAACTTCATTTGATGAGATCGTAGAACTAGAAGATGAGCTAGTGGATCGATTCGGAGAACTACCGGAGGCTGTTGTTAGCTTACTTGCCGTGGCAAGGTTGAAATTATTCGGTAAAATGCTTGGAATCGAATCGATTATGAAGCGTGGAGATGACGTAATACTCAAATTTTATGCGGGTCAGGAGAAGGCAGTCAATAGATCTGAACTTGTACGAATTGGAAATTCATTCGAAAGACGTGTACAATTTGAACAAGAGTCTGTTATGACTATTCGCGTAAAAGGTAAGGGACTCGAAGAAAAGCAGCTATTGGAACTTCTAGAACAATTTCTTGAAGCCATCCGAGAGCCGTTCAAATCAAAGGAGGAGCTTCAAGATGTTATCAAATAAAAAACCATGGAAAATATTGTCCATGACGTTAGTTGGGGTATTGGCATTATCTTTGTTGTCTGCATGTGGTAAGGATGAGGTCAATGCTGATGTGGTAGCCACTTATAAGGGTGGAGAAATCACATTAGAGGAGTACAATACAGAGAAGAATGTTCTTGTTTTCTTATCACCAGAGTATGCACAACTTGCAGAAATGGAGGATTTCAAGACGTATCTTGTGAATCAACAAGTGGCGTTTGAATATCTAAGTGCAAATGCAAGTGATGAAGCGAAGACAACTGGTGAGAAGACAGCTAAGGATCAGCTTGCACAAATGAAAGCAATGGTTGGTGAAGAACCATTTAAAACGATGTTAAAAGAGCAAAATCTGACGGAGGAAGATCTGAGGCTCTACCTGAATCAAGTGATGATCTCTATGGAGGATATGACTCTCAAAATAAAAGATGAGGATGTAAAAGCGCAATACGAGGCAACGAAACAGGATTATACGGTAGCTTCGGTGAGACATGTCCTAATCTCAACAACAGATGCAGAAGGTAAAGAACGTACAATGGAAGATGCGTTAAAGATTGCTAAGGAAGTAAAGACGAAGTTAGATAGTGGAGCTGACTTCGCAACGATCGCAAAGGAATACTCTGATGATCCGGGTTCTGTAGATACCGGTGGACTATACAAGGATACACCAGCAGGTAAGTGGGTAGATGCATTCAAAGAAAGTGCGTTGACTCTTCCATTGAATACGATTAGTGAACCCATTGAAACCGACTTTGGTTATCATGTGATGAAGGTAGAATCTCGTACAGAGACTGCTTTCGACGGATTAACACAGGAGCAAAAGGATGCCATTAAAAGCTTACTTGGGTCAAAAAAGATTGATGAATTCATGACGAATGAATTGCCGGATCTCATTAAATCTGTGAATTTGCCAGCATCTCCAGAGGCTACAACTGAAGAAGAAACAACAACGCCTGAGAATGGACAAGACTCTACAGGAACCGAAACGGATACGGATGCAACAACGACAGATGATACGCAGACTGAACCAACAACGGATGACAGTACGAACACTACCGAGGAAGCACCAGCGGCTGATACTGGCAAGTAGTTTCTTAAACAATGATGACATTTGAAGACAACAATATGATAATAAATTTGTACATGCATAAGGAGATGGGAATGGTTGAATACTATGGTCAGATATCACATTTATTAATGGGATTGACCTTTTCCCCTATGAAACAGTAGTCGAAAAATCTTCTTATGAAAGTGGGGCAACATGATAAATGAAAGCTACTGGAATTGTACGTCGTATTGATGATCTAGGCAGAGTTGTTATTCCAAAAGAAATTAGACGCACATTGCGAATCCGTGAAGGTGATCCACTCGAGATCTTTGTTGACCGTGATGGAGAAGTTATATTAAAGAAATACTCACCTATTGGGGAACTTGGTGACTTCGCTAAAGAGTATGCTGAGTCATTATTTGAGGGAACGGGGCATACCACCATCATCTCTGACCGGGATACCTTTATAACGTTGGCAGGCGGATCCAAGAAAGAGTATCTTGATAAACAAATTGGAATGCTGGTTGAGAATTGTATGGATAATCGCAAGACGTTGCTGGAAACCAATCAAGGTAGCTATGAAATCTGTAAAGATTATCAGGAGACACTTTCATCCTATGTGGTAGCACCCATTATATCTGGGGGGGACCCAATCGGATCGGTCATTCTTATGAATAAAGATGAATCTTTAAAGATGGGTCAAATGGAAGTGAAAATGGCTGAGACGGCTGCTTCCTTTCTAGGTAAACAAATGGAACAATAGCACATATGAATCATGAATTCCCGTTAACTGTCGTTCCTTAAATATGGAACGTGGCAACGGGAGTTTTTGCGTGTAGTTGTATAGAAAGTAAGTCTCAGGGCTTTCATTCATTCTATCTATTTTCGTTTATACTAGAATCAATTTTATAATTACGCTAAACTTTTAGATGTAACTATATATTGACGGAATAATTTGTTCCGATTAATATATAGTCCTTATTTAAGTTGCATAGGCGATAATGAAATTGATTCATAGAATGAGCCATATTCAAATAAAGTTATAAAGTAGGGAATAACGGATGAAGGAAACCAATACAGCTGCTAGAATGTTACAAGGAGCGTTTATTTTAAGCGTAGCAAGTATCCTATCCAAATTGATAGGTACATTGCAGAAAATTCCCTTGCAGAATATAGGCGGGGATGTTGTGTTTGGTATATACAATACGATCTATCCGTTTTATTATTTAGCCGTTACATTGGCTATGGTTGGATTCCCCATCGCTATATCGAAATTCGTAGCAGAGAATGAAGTGATGGGTCAAGACAGTGAAAGTAGACGAGCACTTCGATTATCCTCGTTACTAATAGGTTCGATAGGTGTCATATTTGGGGTGTTTACCTATATAGGTGCTCCAATGCTAGCAAATTGGATTGATAATTCTCATGTCGTTTCTGGAATTAGGTATGTCTCTTTAGCCTTTATATTCGTTCCTTTAATGTCGTTACTTCGTGGTTTCTTTCAAGGGCATCAGAATATGTACCCTACGGCCGTTTCACAGATCGTAGAACAGAGTGTACGTGTGGGTACGATGATTCTTCTTCTCTTGTACATGACGATGATACAAGCAGAGCCAGAACAGATTGCAGCAGGTGCACTATTCGGATCGTCCGTAGGCGGTGCTGCAGGGCTATTGGTGATGATTATATACTGGCGAAGGTATCGTGTTAGGGGAAAGCAGCAAAAGTTACTGAAGGAATCAGCAATAACAGCAGAGGCTAACCTATCAACGGCAAGCGCTGTGGTGGATCTTAAGCGAGAGAGTGATTGGCGTTTCTTGAAGAGAATGTTGGTGTATGCTATTCCAATCTGCCTAGCTTCCCTGGCTGTGCCATTAATGAATATTGTCGATACATTTACGCTTCCGCGGCTACTTAAAGCAGAAGGGTATCATGATGCCGGGGCAATGGTTCAGTTCGGAGTCTACAACCGAGGAATCCCACTGGTTCAATTAATAACGATGCTTGCAACCTCGCTTTCTGTATTATTCATCCCAGCATTAGCTGAAGCAAGAATCCAAGGCAATCACATGCTGATGAAGAGTCAGATTACATTATCGCTTCGTTGGTTCTGGCTTATTGGACTTGCGGCGTCAGTTGGGCTATGCGTGCTTGCCGAACCGATCAACGTGATGCTATATCAGGATGCCGTAGGCACAGATACGATGCGTTGGGTCGCCTTCACGGCGGTCTTCAGCACGGTGAGTCTGATTACTGCGGCGTTGCTGCAAGGCATCGGCATCGTGAAGGCACCAGCGGTGCATCTGCTCATCGGAGCCGTAGCGAAGACGGTGCTCAACCTGCTGCTGGTGCCGCAGTTTGGCATTACAGGGGCCGCCATCTCTTCCGTGGTGGCGAACTGCCTGGCTGCAGTGCTCAATGTGGCGCTGCTTGCCCGCAGCACCGGCTTGCGCGCCAGCGCCGGTGCTGCACTTGCGAAGCCGGCGGTGACACTCGCCGGCATGGCCAGCGCCGCAGGCGCCGCCTACTGGGCGGCTGGTGGTGCGCTGGCTTCGCTGAGGCTCCCACCGGGGCGTCTTGTCGCCACGGTTGAGAGCCTGAGTGGCGTCTTAGCAGGCGCCATCGTGTTTGTTGTGCTCATTGTGCTGACTAAGCTGATTAGTGAAGAAGAACTTCGTATGCTGCCGAAGATTGGAAATGGCTTAGCCAATTGGCTTAAAAAGTTACACGTATTACGTTAAGGGATGTAAGCTACAATAGAAATAAGTGATATGGGTATATTAAGATAGAACGGAGGATGTGTTATGAGCTCCATATTAACGGTTGTAGGGCTGGGTTCAGGAAATGCCGATCGGCTCACCGTAGGAATTATGAAGATAATACAGAATGCTTCAACAGTGTATGTCAGAACTAAGGATCATCCTGTCATGTCAACACTAGAAGAATGGCATGTTACATTGAAGTCATTTGATGAAATCTATGAATCTTATGATTCTTTTCCAGAGGTATATGATACAATTGCCAACTTATTAATTCAAAAGGCTAGCGAAGGTGAAGCGGGAACAGAGATCGTCTATGCCGTACCCGGTCATCCAATGGTGGCAGAGTCTACGGTACAACTTCTACGGGAGCGCTGCCCCGAATATGGAATTACGTTACAAATATTAGGTGGAGAAAGTTTCCTAGATGAAGCTTTTACCGCACTAGGATTTGATCCGATCGAAGGTTTTCAGTTACTAGATGCCTCGGGACTCAATCATACGTTGATCCAGCCGCAGTTACATACGTTGATCGGACAAGTATATGATCATTTTACCGCCTCGGAAGTGAAGTTAAGCCTGATGGAGGTCTACCCGGATGATTATATCGTTACTGTAGGACATGCTTTGGGTGTAGAAGGGCAAGAGGACATCGTTCATGTGCCATTATATGAATTAGATCGCGTAGAGGGATTCGGTAATCTTTCGTTAGTGTACATACCTCGAGATGACAATGATCAGCTTCGACAACGTACTTTTGCACGTCTGCATGAGATTGTCGATATTCTAAGAAGTCCTCAGGGATGTCCATGGGATCGGGAACAGACCCATACTTCATTACGTAAGAACCTTATTGAAGAGACATATGAAGTGCTTGAGACCATCGATGAGGATGATCCAGAGCATATGCAGGAAGAATTAGGTGACTTATTGTTGCAAATCCTGCTTCATTCACAGATGGAAGAAGAGAACGGAACCTTTAACGTCTACGATGTCATTCAAGGTATCAATGATAAGTTAATTTTCCGCCATCCGCATGTATTTGGTGATATCATTGCGAATGACGCTGAATCTGCCTTGAATAATTGGGAGAAGATGAAAGCTGAAGAGAAACTTCGCAAAGGAATAAATCCAGAGAAAGCTTCAGTTCTAGATGGCATTCCAAGGGATTTACCAGCATTGATGAAAGCCTATAAAATTCAGAAAAAAGCAGCCAAGGTCGGATTCGATTGGGACCATATCGATGGTGTGTTTGCCAAAATAGAAGAAGAATTAGTGGAATTACGGGAAGCTATTGATCAGGGACAAACTCAGGAGGAGCAAGTGTTAGAGTTAGGTGATCTATTATTCGCTGTCTCCAATGCTGCTCGATTCATTCACGCCGATCCAGAGGACGCACTATCAAGAACAAATCAGAAATTTACCCAGAGATTCCACTTTATTGAAGAATATTTACAAGAGCGAGGAAGGTCGATTACAGAAGCAAATCTGGAAGAGATGGAAGACATTTGGGTATTGGCAAAGTCACAAAACGTCAATAAATAGCAAAATCCGGGTTAAAAATATAAAAAACTACAGCGCAAAAGCAGGAATATGAAACTTAATCAAGAATACCCATATAGTGCAACTCCGATATGCGCAAGATTGTATCCGTTGATACTGACTCCGCCATACGGATGTCCAATAACTTTTTAATGATATATTTAGGAGGAAATTAAAAATGAACAAGACAGACCTTATTAACAACATTTCTGAAAAAAGCGGGTTGACTAAGAAAGATGTTGAATCCGTATTAAATGGCTTTCTAGGTGAAGTTACAGACGCATTGGCAAGTGGCGATAAAGTACAATTAATCGGATTCGGTACATTCGAAACTCGTAAGCGTGCTGGACGTACAGGACGTAACCCACAAACAGGTAATACAATTGAAATCCCTGAGTCTACTGTACCAGCATTCAAAGCAGGGAATAAACTTAAAGAAGCCGTAAAATAAGTATGAGAATAGATAAATTCCTTAAAGTATCAAGGTTAATTAAACGGCGTACGGTAGCAAAGGATATATCGGAACAAGGTCGGGTCCTCATCAATGGTCGGGAGTCTAAACCTAGCAGCGCAGTAAAAGTGGGCGATGAGATTACGGTCCAATTTGGCCAAAAGCTGGTTACAGTTCGTGTTGAAAGGCTCGCCGAGAGTACCCGTAAAGAAGAGGCGACAAGCCTCTACACCTTGGTTAAGGAAGAGCCAATTGTTAGAGATAACGGTCTAGATTGGCAATAAATATAAATAAAAGAGCACCTTCTTCTTAAGTGAAGAAGGTGCTCTTTTATTTATAAGTCCAGTTCTAATGTGTCCATGCCTACCATAAGATATCTGTATAAGGAGGGGTACATGCCATGATTGAACAAAGTAAAGCGAAAAGTCATGATCTTCATATGCAGAACCGTAGGCAGATTCATATGACAGGTGTTCAGAATGTGGAGAGCTTTGATAGTGAGAAGTTTCTGTTACAGACTGATCTCGGACATTTGACCATAAAAGGTCAGAATTTACATATCAAGAACCTTAGTTTAGAGGAGGGGCTACTCTCTATAGAAGGGCTCGTACATTCCTTAGTCTACTTGGATCCCGGATCCAGTCATAGTAAGAACAAAGGAATGCTAGGTAAGTTATTTAAATGAATCCATATGCTCAATGGATAACACTACTGTGGATGTTATTCTCAGGAACAACGATGGGACTGGCATATGACAGCTACCGGGTGTTGTCCAACCAGTTCCGTTTTCCTAAATGGACCATCCATCTAATGGATTTCATATATTGGTGTGCAATGGCTATATTTGTTTTTCGAATGCTCTATATCAGTAACCAAGGAGAACTGCGATTTTATGCATTTGTTGGATTGTTTTTAGGAATATGGAGCTATTTTTTAATCTTAAGTGTTACTACACAGCGTTTTGTGGTAATGTTAATAAAGGTAGTTCAATATGTATTGTATTTGCTGAAGCGATTATTAATCGTTTTGGTGTGGATACCGATTAGAAGTCTATATCGTATGGTAGTAGGCTTACTAGGTATAATATGGTCAATTGTCATGTTCATCCTAGGAATTGTATTACGATGTTTATATCCCTTCTGGAAACTATTGAAATGGGCTACTCTACCGACCTTATCTAGACTGGGTGTGCCAGATAGAATAAAAAAATGGACGCGGATTTGTGTTGATTTATGGAATCGCTGGACATAAGGAGGATTCACTCATGGGCAAATATGCCTCGCAGGCATCAAGTCAGCAACAATCAATTAAAAATGCAGGCGGGCGTAGACGATTGATCCTGTGGATATGCTTTATGCTTCTCTTTTTATGTTGGGCGGGATACACGCTTATAAATCAAAGATCGCAAATTGCAGATATGAACATGGAATTGATTAATAAGGAAACAACCAAGACCGAAACGGACCAAACAGTTCTACAACTAGAATACGAAGTCAATCGGTTACAAGACCCTGAATATATCGGGCAACTGGCACGTAAGGATTATGGTCTGTATAGACCTGAGGAAACCCCCATTCGTCCGGATATTTCAAGCCCGTAATATAGCGTAAATATAGGTTATTACAATATTGACCTTGCTTTGCGCATTATGTATAATCAAATCACCACAGCCAAGATTTTCGAATTTTGCTGTATATTTTTTTAGGGAGGATCATTTTATTCTATGGCAATCGAAGTAGGCACCAAGTTAGAAGGTAAGGTAACAGGCATAACGCACTTTGGAGCGTTTGTGGATCTGTCAGGAGGCGTCACGGGTCTAGTTCACATCTCAGAGATCGCTGATAATTACGTTAAGGATGTCAATGATCATTTGAAGATTCATGATGTTGTGACCGTAAAGGTGATCAATGTTGACAAGGACGGCAAGATCGGGCTATCCATCAAGCAAACTGTTGATAAGCCAGTTGAATCGAGACCAGCAAGAAGTCCAAGACCTGAACGCAGCGGTAGTACTGGTGGCAGAGAAGGTGGCGGTGGTGGAGAACGATTTAGTGGCGGCGGCAGAGAAGGCGGCGGTGGTGGCGGTGGCGGTTTCAATCGTGACCGTGGCGGGCGTTCATTCAAGCCTCCTGTCAACAAAGCTACATTCGAGGATAAAGTGTCACGCTTCCTAAAAGATAGTGAAGAACGGGCATCGTCAATTAAGAAGAATACGGAATCCAAACGTGGTGGACGTGGCGCAAAACGCATGTAAAGTGTGAAACATATAAGATGACCGTAGTAGGCGAAAGCCTCTACGGTTTTTTTGTCGCCTGAAACAACTTGGCGACATCTTCCAACTCATTTCCAGTATTCTCATGTTCAATCGCTAGGTCATGATGGAAGATTTCTGACGATTCAGTTTCACATGTGATCTAAGATGGGAGTCGGAAACGTTATGTGTTATAGGTTTGAAGTGCTTGTCCGATATTCCGCAGGGGAGGCTTTTTTGTCGTAAATTTCTTAAAGGGTTGTCTGCTGTTCTGACAAACTTATCCGTGAAGACCGTTCTATAATGTACCAACAAACATTCATAAGGACGGTGTTATTATCATGGATAAAAGAAATGTAATAGATTTCCCTAGTGTTCACAAAGCAGAAGGATCAAAGGTAGCTTACCAACCCCAACCGTGGGTTGCTCGTATAACACAGGGGCGTGTTATACGGGGGACAATGAATATGATTGCAACGAAGAAGTGGATGATTGTGTTGGCAATGATGGGATTCTTATTGGGAAAGGCTATGATTTTGGATGAGTTATCACCCTTTGCATTAGCATTCTTTGCAGTTATTGCATTCATGAGAAGGGATTATCTTCCTGTCGTAACGGTCGCGATCATTGCGGGTAGTCTATTTGCTCCATTTCCAACACCGTTGTTGATTGTTGCAGAAATAATTGTTTTCTATCTTATTCATAAAGGCCTTCAGGCTTTTGAACATGCTGAGTTATCTTATGCGCCTATGATGGTATTCATTTCAACTTTCTGCATTCAATTGTTTCATGGTCTTATAGGTCCATCGCTTACCTGGTATACACTATTCATGGTGACAATTGATGCTGTATTAAGTTTTGTGCTTACGATGGTCTTTATTCAAGCGATTCCTGTATTTACATATCGCAGTAAGAACTATCAGTTGAAGAATGAAGAAGTCCTTTGTTTGATCATTCTACTAGCATCAGTTATGACGGGTGCAGTGGGGTGGAATGTTTATTCTCTATCGATTGAGCATATTCTCTCGCGGTACCTTATTTTATTGTTCGCGCTAGTAGGTGGAGCATCACTTGGAGCTTCTGTCGGAGTAATAACAGGCCTTATTCTAAGTTTAGCGGATATATCCGCCATATATCAGATGAGTCTGCTCGCTTTCTCCGGTATGCTTGCTGGGATGTTACGTGAGGGACGCCGTGCCATGGTTGCCATCGGAATGTTATTAGGTTCATCGATTCTTTCAATTTATTTCATCGGGCCAGGAGATGTCATGACTTCTACTTGGGAGACTTGTGTAGCCATTATACTGTTCATGATTACACCTAAGGCTTCGATTGCGTTAATCTCCAAATACGTACCAGGGACACAGGATCATACGAAGTCTCAGCATGAATATGCCAAGCGGGTACGTGATATAACAGCAGATCGGGTGACACAGTTCTCACAAGTATTTAGGCAATTGTCTCAAAGCTTTGGGCAAATCTCGGGTACAGAGGAAGTAAGCAAGCGTACGGAAGAAATGGATCATTTCATGAATGCTGTCACAGAGGGGACTTGTGCGGGATGTTTCAAGAACCAACATTGTTGGGATAAGAAATTCTATCAGACCTATAAATATATGACAGAAATGATGAGCGCTGTTGAAGATACACCTGATCTCTCATCAGACAAGGTACCGCATGAGTGGAATCGAATATGCCATAAGACAAATGATGTTCTCGAAGTGATGAAGAAGCAGTATCAGCTCTATCAACATGATATGCAATGGAAGCGTCAAATATACGATAGCAGGCATCTAGTGGCAGAACAATTGTCAGGAGTATCCCAAGTGATGGATGATTTGGCACGTGAGATCAAACGGGGAGGTCAAGCTCTCTATAGGCAGGAAGAAGAGATCAGAGAGGCCCTTGAAAGAATGGGATTGTCTATTCATGGGATCGATATCGTCAATCTCGATTCAGGGCATGTAGAGATTGAGATCGTACATGCGTATACAAGGGGCTATGATGAGTGTCGTAAGATTATTGCACCACTTCTCTCAAATATTCTAGATGAGCATATTGCTGTGATGCAAGAGTCATCGACAAGTAGAGATGGACTTTCGACTGTTGTGTTCGGTTCAGCCAAAACATTCGAAATAACAACTGGTGTGGCGGGGGCTGCTAAAGGTGGAGATATATTCTCAGGAGACAGCTTTAGTACAGTAGAAATAGGCAATGGCACATTTGCAGTCGCTTTAAGTGATGGAATGGGCAATGGTGAACGTGCACGACTAGAGAGTAGTACGGCCCTAGATATATTAGAACAACTACTTCAGTCTGGTATGGATGAGAAATTAGCGATAAAATCTGTTAATTCGATTCTTCTTCTTAGATCACCTGATGAAATATATGCAACGGTGGATATGGCTTTGATCGATCAGTATACGGCTGAAACAACATTTATGAAGATTGGTTCTACTCCTAGTTTTATAAAAAGAGGCCATGAGGTTATTCTTGTCTCCGCAAGTAATCTTCCGATAGGTATTATTCAGGAAATTGAAGTAGATTTAGTTACAATTCAATTACAAGCTGGCGACATTGTTATTATGATGACAGATGGACTATATGATGCCCCAGGTTATGCTGTCAATAAGGAGCTATGGATGAAGAGGATTATTCAAGAGATTGATAGTGATGACCCGCAATATATTGCTGATAGTCTATTGGAAAAGGTTATTCGTTATCAGCAGAATCAAATCCAGGATGATATGACAGTTGTGATTGGAAAGGTAGAGCGTTATCAACCGCAATGGGCCACACTTCATGTTCCTGGACTAACACGGATGGAACGACCACGAACAGTAAGCTAGCTAGAAGTTGGAATATGACTCGCTTATGATCATGGATAACATGATACTCTTGGAAGTCTTGGTTTGAATTCTCTCATTCTTGGAAATGATAGAGAGAAGGAACTAAGCATAGGGAGAGTGATTAAACATGAAGCAAATAATGTTGATTACAGACGGTTGTTCCAATATGGGGGTGAGCCCCATTCTAGCAGCAGCGCATGCATTGGAGGAAGGAATCACAGTGAATGTGGCAGGAGTCATAGATTACGGAGCGATTGGTGATTTTGGTAGCCTGGAGATTTCTGAGATTGCGAAGGCCGGTGGAGGAATTAGTCGTATTGTTGGCACTCAGAAATTAGCCCAGACGATACAAATGATGACTCGTAAAACGGTGATGCAGAGTATCCAACAAGCTGTTAATAAAGAGTTGCAACATATTTTAGGTGATTCATCGCTTGAGAACTTGTCACCAATGCGCCGTTCACAAGTGGTTGAGGTCGTAGATGAACTGACTGAGACTACGCCACTTCAAGTAGCCCTGCTTATTGATGCTAGTGCAAGTATGAAACCGAAACTATCTGCTGTAGAAGAGGCTATCCGGGATTTGATGTTGAGTTTACAAGCTAGGGAAGGGTTTAGTGAGTTAGCTGTATTCCACTATCCGGGAAGCCATAGTAGTGAGGACGCCATTATGAATACAAGTTGGACCTCTGATCTTGGGAAGTTAAAGTCATTGTTTAATCGAATTCAGATGAGGGGAGCGACACCGACAGGGCCTGCGATCATGAAGGTGATTGATTTCTTTCGTTATGGTACACTAGATGAACATCAAACATGGCGAGGAAACTCCGATGAGGAAGAAGGGATAATCGGTGGCAACGTCGTCTAATACCGAATACTCACCGGGCACGGTGGTCAAGGGGAAATGGCGGAATAATCGCTTTGTGATTCAGCGTATACTCGGAAGTGGCGCCAATGGAACCGTTTATCTTGTTCAGAAGGATGGTTTTCGCGATAATTATGCGCTAAAAATGGGTAATGATACACTGGAGTTACAATCGGAGATTAATGTATTGACTGCATTGCAGACAGTGCGTAAACAAAAAGATAAAGAAGAAGGTATAACGCATCGTCCATATTTGTTAGAAGTGGATGATTATGCAACACAGACGCGTGATATTCCCTTTTATCTTATGCGATATGTTGAAGGTATGCCTATTCACTGGTTTATCCAAAAGCGAGGCAATGAATGGTTAGGAATTGTGGGTCTAAGACTCTTAGATAAGCTTCGCGATTTACATCAATCAGGGTTCGTATTTGGTGACTTGAAACCTGAGAATGTTATGGTATCTGCGTATGGTGAGGTTGAACTTATAGATTATGGTGGAGTTAGCACGATAGGTCGCAGTGTGAAGCAATTTACTGAGTGGTATGATCGTGGATATTGGAATTCTGGATCTAGGGCTAGCGATGAAGGCTATGACTTGTTTGCTTTTGCCGTGCTCTGTATTCACTTACTTCACAAGGACGCACTGAAAGCGGCCGCCACTCAGCATTTACCGCAGACACGGAGTAAGTCAGATCTATTGTCACTTGTGCAACGAAGTCATAGGCTTAAACCTTATGCTTCATGGTTGGCGATGGCTATACGAGGAGAATTTGAAGGATCAACCCAAGCCCGAGATTTATGGAAACAACAAATAAATAAACCCGCATTTCAACATCAGCCTACAATTAAGACACCCTATTGGTTAAGATTTGCATTTACCTTTTCTATCTTGTTATTATGTGGAGTAGTTTACTTGGCACTTCGATAATAAGATAAGCGGATTTAAGAATTAAAGTGGGAAAAGGAGCAACTAGACATGAGCATGCACATTTTAGTAGAACATGTGCTTCAGACTGCGAAAGAAAATAGTCTATGGAACCCTCATGATACCATCATAGTTGCAGTCTCCGGTGGGCCGGATTCTGTAGCTCTTTTACATGTCATGCACGAGATATCTTATAAACATACTCCTTTGAACCTTATATGTGCTCATATTCATCATGGTCTTCGGATAGAGTCGGACGATGAAGCAGTCATGGTACAGAGAATGGCAGAAGGATTGGGTATTCCATTCGTGATGGAGGCCATTGATGTTCCTGCTTATATGAAAGAAAGCGGTAAAGGTGTGGAAGAGGCGGCACGGGTAAAAAGATATGAATTCCTTATGAGAACAGCTACAGAGTACGGCTCTCGGTCTATCGCACTAGCTCATCATGCGGATGATCAAGCAGAAACTGTACTTCTGCATCTGTTGCGTGGAAGTGGGCCATCCGGACTTGTTGGGATGAAATTAAAAAGAACTATAAAAAATATGGAACTTATTCGACCTCTTTTACGTATATACAAAACAGACCTCATGGAAGTCTGCGAAACTGAAAATTTTCAATATGTTATTGACCAGAGTAATCTAGAAACCAAGCATAGACGGAATGCGATTCGTCTGGATATACTGCCTTACTTGGGGCAATATAATGGACAGATTACTCAGTCTTTGAATCAATTATCTAACGTAATGACAGCAGAGGATGAATATGTAGAGCTAGCTGCTGAGGAGAAATTCCTCGAACTTGTGCAGAGAAGCGACGGAAGGTTCACCTTTGGGGTACCTTCTTTTTTGGGGTTACATGTTGCTTTACAACGGAGGTTGATTAAACTAATATTAAATTACATGTCAGTGGACTCAGAAATCATCGATTACAACAAGGTCGAGTCCCTTCGCGAAGCGATCACAAGTAGCCTCACTACAACCTGGAGTCGAGATCTAGGAGGAGGATATGTATGTATTCGCGAATATGATGTTGTGACTCTTCAGCCTAAATCTAAATCACATATGCAGCGATTAAGCTATACATATCAAGTGAGTACAGCTGTTTCAGAACATATGGTGAGTGAAATTGGTAAGGTCTTGAAAGTTTCAATAGAGTCAAGAACTGAGATGTCATGGTCAAAAATGGAAGTAGGACAGTATGAAGCGATGTTTGATGCTGATCAAATTGTATTTCCTTTGACTGTGCGATGCAGGCAGGATGGGGATACCATTAAGGTTATGGGGTTAAATGGTAGTAAAAAGGTGAAGAATATTTTCATCGATGATAAGATTCCACCATCTTTACGAACTCAAATTCCCATGATTCTAGATGGAAACAATGTCATCATTTGGATACCTGGTATACGTCGTTCTATCCACGCTCCGATTCATCAACAGACAACTTCTGTTCTTCATTTATCTCTTGAAGATACATAGGCATACGAATTGGGTAATAGTTAGGGTAGGTGCAGTAGTCTTATAGTTTAACATAGGGGGTTCAGTTAGTTGCAGAATGATATATTAGAAATACTCATCAGCGAAGAAGACATCAAGAAGAAAGTTACAGAACTTGGAGAGAAATTAAGTGCCGAATACGTTGGGCGCAATCCTTTAGTTATATGTGTTCTGAAAGGTGCATTTATTTTTATGGCGGATTTAGTTAAGTCCATCAACGTGCCATTAGAAATCGACTTCATGGCAGTATCTAGTTATGGTGCATCAACCAAGTCATCAGGTGTTGTTAAAATTATTAAAGACCTGGACGTTCCTGTTGAAGGACGGGATGTATTAATTGTAGAAGATATTATCGATAGCGGACTTACATTAAGTCATCTAATTGAAATGTTGAATAATCGGAATGCGAAATCTACGCGTGTGGTCACATTATTTGACAAACCATCTGGTCGTAAGGTAGATTTACAGGCAGATTATGCAGGATTTATAATACCCGACGCATTCGTCGTCGGATATGGTTTAGATTACTCAGAGAAATACCGTAATCTACCCTATGTCGGCGTATTGAAGCCGGAAATTTATTCTCATTAATCAGTAAATCCATGGCATAGTCTTTAATAAATTCGCCTCTATTGAGATCGACTGATTGGCTATGGTAAAATAACTTAAGTGTCTTGAGAGGAGGTAGGGGATGAATCGGTTCATCCGTAATTCTGGTTTTTATTTGATTCTATTTTTAGTCGTGGTGGGCATTGTTCAATTCCTCAGTAATAGTCAGGAAGCTGCTGACGCCCCTAGATATGACGAGTTACGCCAGCAGATTAAAGAAAATAATATTGCTGAAATGAAGGCTCAATTTGACGGTTATGCCTATCTAGTGACTGGTAAATATAGGGAAGTTGCAAGCGAAAAGTCTGATACTTTTACGACTTATATTCCTGATACTGATTTTGCATTGGAGGAAGTTATCCAATCAAGTGAAAAGAATGGCTTTAGTCTTGAAGTAGAACCGATGAAAGGCCAAAGTGTTTGGCTGACATTACTTTCATCGTTTATTCCATTGATTCTTATGTTTGTCCTCTTCTTCTTTATCTTCAATCAATCGCAGGGTGGCGGCGGCAAAGTGATGAACTTTGGCAAGAGCAAAGCTCGATTGTATACCGAAGAGAAGAAAAAAGTTACATTTGAAGATGTTGCAGGTGCTGATGAAGAGAAGCAAGAGCTCGTTGAAATTGTTGACTTTTTGAAGGATCCTCGCAAATTTGCTGCTGTTGGTGCACGTATTCCTAAAGGGGTTCTATTAGTAGGTCCTCCAGGTACAGGTAAAACGTTGTTAGCTAAGGCAGTTGCAGGTGAAGCTGGTGTACCTTTCTTCAGTATCTCAGGTTCTGACTTTGTAGAAATGTTCGTTGGGGTTGGTGCTTCGCGTGTTCGCGATTTGTTCGAGAATGCGAAGAAGAATGCTCCATGTATTATATTTATTGATGAGATTGACGCTGTAGGTCGTCAACGTGGTGCAGGTCTTGGTGGTGGACATGATGAGCGTGAACAGACACTTAACCAATTGCTCGTAGAAATGGACGGATTTGGTGGTAACGAAGGCATCATTATGATTGCTGCAACCAACCGTGCTGATATATTAGACCCGGCATTGTTACGTCCGGGACGGTTTGACAGACAAATTACGGTTGATCGCCCAGATGTGAAAGGCCGTGAGGCTGTATTGAAAGTCCATGCACGTAACAAGCCAATAACTGATGATGTTAAATTAGATGTTATAGCTAAACGTACGACTGGATTTACAGGTGCAGATTTGGAGAATCTTCTAAATGAATCTGCGCTGATTGCAGCACGTCGTAACCGTAAAGATATTACGATGTCTGAAGTAGACGAAGCGATTGATCGTGTTATTGTAGGTACGGAGAAACGTAGCCGTGTCATCAGTGATCGCGAGAAACGAATTGTTGCTTATCATGAAGCGGGTCACACCATTGCAGGTTATTTCTTAGAACATGCAGATATGGTTCATAAAGTGACGATCATCCCTCGCGGACGTGCTGGAGGATATGTCATAATGCTTCCGAAGGAAGATCGCATGCTTGTTACGAAACAGGAATTATTTGATCGAGTAACAGGGTTGCTTGCTGGTCGGGTAGCTGAAGAAATATTTATCGGTGAAATTGGTACCGGTGCGTATAGTGACTTCCAACAAGCAACAGGTATTGTACGTAGCATGATCATGGAATACGGTATGAGTGATAAGCTAGGACCAATGCAGTTCGGAACTTCTCAAGGGCAAGTGTTCCTTGGTAGAGATATCGGACATGAGCAGAATTATAGCGACTCTATTGCCTATGAAATTGATCAGGAAATGCAGAATTTCACCAACTACTGCTATGAGCGTTGTAAAGATTTGTTGATCAAACATACGAAGGAAATGCATCTCATTGCCAATACGTTATTGGAAAGAGAAACATTAGAAATTGATCAAATTAAACAACTGATTGATGTAGGTTTCCTTCCAGAAGATAAGCCAACTCAATCTGAAGTGACAGAAACTCCGGCTGAGAACAGCACACCAATCATTGAAACGGTTGGCGATGTTAAAGTTCGTATTGTTTCTAAGAATGATGAGCAGGATATAACTCCATCTGGAGATATTCCTAACACGACAACAACTCCTGATGCATCTGAGGGAGATCCAAGTGATTCTGGTAATGAGGGCGGAACTCCTCCTGATAGTAAATAAGGAGAATGAATGCAATATTATTTACCAGAACGATATAAAGAAGTCCGTATTACACAGCTGTGTAATACGGACTTCTTTTTTTTATATCTAAGTTCATATTATAAGTAACTTAATCACCGACAGACAACCAGATTGATTGACAGAGTGATGAACGTTGTGTAAATTAATTGATAAACAGCAGTAGATGGCGCTGAAGCGGCTTGATATTTCACAAAGAGAATATCACTCGTTAACCAGATGATCGTGTAAGTATAAAAATAAGGTTACATATAGGGGGAATAATGATGGAAGCTCTCGCATTGGAACGTAAAGCGGAACAGAATAAAGAATTACGCGAACGGCTAATGAAGCTGAAGAAAGAACGTAATGCAATTATTTTAGCCCATTATTATCAACGTGATGAAGTACAAGAAGTAGCTGATTTTCGAGGCGACTCTTTTCTTCTTGCTCAAAAGGCTGCTCAAACGGATGCTGAAGTGATTGTGTTTTGTGGTGTTCATTTCATGGGAGAAAGCGCAAAGATCCTCGCACCGAATAAGACGGTATTGATCCCTGATGAACGAGCAGGCTGTCCGATGGCAGATATGGTTAATGTAGATGGCCTTCGCAAGTTAAAAGCGCAACACCCCAATGCCAAGGTCGTTACATATATTAACTCTTCTGCAGAGATCAAGGCGGAGACGGATATTTGTTGCACCTCAGCAAATGCAGTTAGAGTGATTCAGTCTGTTGATTCAGATGAAATCATCTGGGTTCCCGATAAGAATCTGGGACATTATGTGCAACAACATACAGACAAGAAGCTGATAATCTGGGAAGGTTATTGTAATACACATGACATGCTCACGGTTAAAGATGTATATGAAATGAAGGCGAAGTATCCAGATGCCCCTTTTGTTGTCCACCCTGAATGTCGACCAGAAGTTGTTGAATTGGGAGATTTCGTAGGAAGTACGACAGCAATTCTGGAATACTGTAAAAAGTCAGATGTGAAACAGTTTATCGTAGGTACCGAAGATGGAACCGGATATCAGCTACGCAAGGACAGCCCAGATAAGACTTTTCATTTCGCTACTAAGTTCTTAGTATGCCCTAATATGAAGGTTAATAATCTTAAAAAGCTTGTGAAATGTCTGGAAACGATGAAGCCACAAATATACGTTCCTCCGGCGATTGCTGATAAAGCTAGAATTTCCCTAGAGCGCATGTTACAAGTCCAGTAGCATGCGCTACTCTTTCTCTTAAGACAGGTGAACAACGTAATGATTCCACGTTATTTAGTAGACTTCGATCTTGAAGCTCTTCCGAAAGTGAAAACGGATGTGATTGTGATTGGGTCCGGTATTGCCGGATTATTTACTGCAATTAAGGCTGCTAAAGATCGTAAAGTGTTAATGATAACAAAAAATGCTTTATTGGAGAGTAACACACGTTATGCACAAGGTGGAATTGCCGCTGTGATCTCAGAGGATGATTCACCAGCCTACCATCGACAGGATACGCTGCTCGCTGGGGCTGGTCTTTGTTCGTCTACGGCAGTGGATGCCCTGGTTAACGAAGGACCTAACGGGGTTAAGGAACTTATTCGACTTGGTACCACCTTTGATGAAGATGATGGAGAGTTAGCCCTTACACAGGAGGGTGCACATAGTCACAGACGTATTTTACATGCAAACGGTGACGCGACGGGGTTCGAGATAGTTAGAGCGTTATCTGAGCAAGTGAAGAAAAAGGACAATATTGAATTATGGGAAAATCACTTTGTACTAGATATGATTACAGATGAAGGCGTCTGTGTTGGAGTACTTGTCCAAGACCCTGGAGGGAATCGTATCTTTGTCCAAGGAGATGCGACTATCCTATGCTCTGGAGGATCTGGACAATTATATCGCTATACAACCAATCCAGAGGTGGCAACGGCAGATGGGATTGCTATGGCTTATCGTGCTGGGGCAAAAATTAGGGATATGGAGTTCCTTCAGTTCCATCCAACAGCGCTATGTTACCCAGGTGCTCCTAGATTTCTAGTATCGGAGGCGGTACGTGGTGAAGGTGCAATACTGCGTAACATCAAGGGTGAGCGGTTTATGGACAAATATCATGAGCTACTTGAACTGGCTCCTCGTGATATCGTAGCCCGGGCGATTGTTAGTGAGATGGAAGAAACGAAATCTACTTTTGTATATTTGGATATTACACATGAGACTACAGAGTTGATTAAACATCGCTTCCCGACGATCTTCGAGACATGTATGCTATATGGATTAGATATGACGAGCGATTGGATACCAGTCGCTCCAGCCGCCCATTATATGATGGGTGGAGTACAGACGGATCTCAATGGTGAAAGTAGTCTATCTAGGCTATTTGCATGCGGAGAAGCATCTTCAACGGGCGTCCATGGTGCGAATCGATTGGCAAGTAATTCACTGTCAGAGGCGATTGTATTCGGTCGTCGGATCGTGGAGCGAATTCGAGAATTACCTCCGTTGAATTGGTCTAGAGGTTCACTCGTGGTAGACTATAAAAGGGTGGAAGTTCCGATGCAGGCGATCATTGAGCGGCGTTTGAAGCTACAAAAGGTTATGGTTCGAAATGCAGGTCTCTGGCGCAATGAAGAACTGTTGACAAAGGGGATTGAGGAACTAAGCCGTCAGTTGCCTATTTTTCAATCAGCATTGTGTAAGAAAGAAGAATTTGAATTTGCAAATATGCTGACGTGTTCGTTGCTAATTATGAATGCTGCATTGGCGCGACAAGAGAGTCGTGGTGCGCACTATCGATCTGATTATCCAGAACGGAATGACCAGCACTGGCGCAAGCATCTCTTACAACAACGTGAGCATGAGATAGTGGAGGAACTCAGTGATGATGTTTAATAAATACAATGAAAATTTAGTGGAATCGATTCGCCTATGGTTGAGAGAAGATGTAGGTTCAGGTGATATGACTTCAATATCAACAATTACTATAGGAGAACAATCGAAGGGGATTATACATGCTAAAGCGGACGGCGTTATTGCAGGCCTTCCATTAGCGAAGTTAGTATTTGAAATTGTTGATCCATCCCTAGCCTTTGTGTCATATGTGAAGGAAGGGGAGTCTGTTAGTAAAGGAACGGTTCTTGCAGAAGTTGAGGGCAGTACACATAGTATTCTGACCGGTGAAAGATTAGCTCTTAATTTAGTGCAGCGGTTATCTGGCATCGCGACGAAGACGAACGCTTTCGTTGTCGCTCTTCAAGGATTGCCTACTCGACTTGTGGATACAAGAAAGACCACTCCTGGACATCGGTTATTAGAGAAGTATGCGGTTCGTGTAGGTGGCGGATGTAATCATCGATTTGGCTTATATGATGCTGTAATGATTAAGGATAATCATATTAAGGGTGCAGGTAGCATTGAACAAGCGGTTAGTCGTGCCCGTGCGCATATTCCGCATACGATGACTATCGAAGTGGAGACGGAGAGCTTGGAGCAGGTAAGTGAGGCAATTCTAGCTGGGGCTGATATCATCATGCTTGATAATATGAGTCATAGTCTCATGCATGAGGCTGTTGAAATGATCCGTTCTAAGGCATCTCATGTCAAAATAGAAGCATCTGGCAACGTCTCTTTGGAGACGATTCGGGGAATTGCTGTATGTGGAGTAGATATTATATCGGTAGGACAATTGACATATTCCTTCGATAATTTAGATATTAGTTTAGACCTTAACGCTAAAAAGGAGGGTCAGGCTTTATGATTCTTGTAGTAGACATAGGGAATACCAACATCGTGCTTGGCATCTACAAGAATAGCGAACTGACCCATCATTTTCGACTAAGTACTGCTCGCCAATCAACGATTGATGAGTTCGGAGTTATGATTTATAACTTATTTCGTATGTCGAATATTGCTGTAGATGAAATTGAAGGTGTTATCATTGCGTCTGTGGTTCCGCCACTAGTGAACGTATTTGAGGAGATGTGCCTTAAATTTATTCATATCACACCGTTGGTGGTAGGACCCGGAATCAAAACGGGATTGAACTTGCGTTACGAGAATCCACGTGAGGTGGGTGCGGATCGTATCGTTAATGCGGTGGCTGCGGTAAGTCAATATAAAGGACCACTAGTTGTGGTTGATTTCGGCACTGCAACTACGTTTGATTGTATTGATCATGAGGGGAATTATCTAGGGGGCGCTATAGTTCCTGGCATAGGTATTGCTACAGAAGCACTTTATCAACGTGCATCTAAGTTGCCACGTATTGAGCTGGAGAAACCTAAAAAGGTCATCGGCCGAAACACGGTACATGCGATGCAAGCAGGTATTATTTTTGGATACGCTGGGCAAGTGGATGGTATTGTAGAACGGATTAAGATTGAGATGGATGCTCCAACACTGAAAGTGATTGCAACAGGTGGAATGGCTGAATTGATTGCGAGCGAGACAAAATATATCGATGAGGTTAATCCGATGCTTACACTTGAAGGATTACGTTTAATTTATGAAAGAAATCAATAAGCGATATTAGGCTTAGAAATGATGAATTGCGAATGGATAAGACAGTGAATGAAATAAAAAAAGGAGGCATTAGGACATGAGCAACAAACAAGATCGCTTAATTCGAGGAACAGCCATGAATGGTCATGTACGTGCCTTTGTGGTGCGGACCACAACTTTAGTAGAGGAACTACGCCAAAGACATGATACGTGGCCAACAGCTACAGCAGCGATGGGTAGAACGCTAACTGCAGCGGCTATGATGGGTGCTATGCTTAAAGGGAAAGAGAAGATAAACATACAGATTAAGGGTGATGGTCCCATTGGTCAAGTCATTGCCGAGTCTAATGCGGTAGGGGATGTGCGAGGATATGTTACACATCCGCATGTTCATCTGCCAAGTAACAGTAAAGGTAAGCTTGATGTGGCGGGAGCTGTTGGAACGACTGGATTCGTCCATGTAATCAAAGATCAAGGACTGAAAGACTTCTATACAGGGAGTTCACCCATTGTTTCAGGCGAAATTGCTGAAGATATGACTTATTACTTCGCAGTTTCAGAACAGACACCTTCGGCTGTTGGCTTAGGCGTATTGGTGGGAACAGACAACGCGGTTATGGAAGCAGGCGGATTTATTATTCAGCTCTTGCCAGGTCTTAGTGATGATGAGATTGCTGCTGTTGAGCAGGCTGTCAATGCGTTTCCTCCGGTTACTTCACTAATGGACCAAGGGTTGGAATTGGAAGAAATGCTCCATCGGTTGTTACCCGATGCTGAAGTACTAGAGGAAATGGATGTCCGTTTCCAATGTCAATGCTCCAAGGAACGGGTGGAAACAACATTAATTAGTCTTGGGGAAAGTGAACTTCAACAGATTATTGAAGAAGATGGCAAGGCGGAAGTGGTATGTCACTTCTGTAATGAGGCCTATTCTTTTGACCAAGTAGAGCTTCAACAATTTATGGAACAATTCTCAAAGTAGAGATAACGATATGAAGAGGATCGAAAGTGGAAAAAGGACCCTGTGGGCAGTCAATGTAATTTTGGTAATAAGCGTCCTTTTTATGGGGGGAATGATTTTATTTCGTGGTCTTAAACCATTGAATCCCCCTTTGCTGACGGAAGAAGGTAGAAAGATAGTAGCTTATTTCCAAGATGAGCAAATTTCCGAAAGTGAATGGGTGCAAGAGCTTAAGCGAAAGCATGGACAAGAAATACTGGTTCATATATTGAACCGTAAGGCTGTATATGAAGAAGCAAGTTCGCTATCTATTGATATCTCTCCCGAAGAAGTAGCAAGCGAATTGAAAAGAGATATGATCGGGTATGATTCCGAAGAAGCATACTATTACGAGATGGAGACACAATTGGGTCTCTCCCCAGAAGATGTTGCGACAGAAATGCATTATAGATTAACGCTACAGGAAATTGCTATATCTGAGATCGATATTACGGAAGCCGAAATTGATAACTATTTCGAAGAGAATAAGGACCAATTTGAAGCACGTAAACAATTCCAATTATCGATCATTAAGGTTGCTAGCCAAGCGTCTGCTGAAGATATTCTTGATCAGCTTGAGGATGGTGCGGATTTCACTCAGATGGCCAAGGAGTATTCAACAGACGTTACAAGTCGCGACAAAGGTGGAAGAATTGGCGCAGTGGAATGGAATGATCCATTCTTGCCCCAGAAGATGCTGAGCGCAGCGGATTCACTAAAGATTAATGATATTGCAGGTCCGTTTGAATGGGACCATGATTATGTTATTATCCAGTTGACGGATATTGTCGTAGAAGAGCAGGAAGATATACGAGACATTCATATGACTATCCGCAAGCAACTTGCACTTAATGAGTCGATTCCATTGACACAATTGGAGAATAACTTAAGAGATAAATATGAGGCGAGGTTGATGGTCTATATTCCTCCGGCTTGAATTTTCTAAAAATATAGGATCTGAATACTATTTAAATTGTGGATACTTTATCGTACGGTTATTGATAACTGTCAGTGAAGTATTCTTTTTGTATATACTATGTTGACAAGGGGAGTAAAGGTTTGATAATATGATGGTACGAAATACCAACCGGTTTAGTCGGATATATAAGGGGTAGTACAGACCAGGCAAGCGAGAATGAAAGATGATTTCATTATGAAGATGCCTTCAGTCTGATGCTGGTTCCTTTTCATACAGCTAGATTTACTGTCATTAGTATACTTTTATAGTTATGATCTATTATCCTAGGGAGGTTTTTATTTATGGCAAAAGTCGTCAACAATGTAACTGAATTAATCGGAGAAACACCACTTGTTCGTTTGAATCGTCTAGTATCTGAAGATAGTGCAGAAGTCTATCTTAAATTAGAGTATCAGAACCCAGGTTCAAGTGTTAAAGACCGTATCGCTATTAGCATTGTAGATGAAGCGATTAAGGATGGTAGCCTCAAACCAGGTGGAACTATCGTTGAAGCAACTAGTGGTAACACAGGAATTGGCTTGGCTATGGTAGCTGCTGCAAAAGGATATAAGGCAATTATCGTAATGCCTGAAACTATGAGCTTAGAGCGTCGTAACTTATTACGTGCTTACGGTGCTGAACTTATTCTAACTCCAGGATCTGAAGGTATGAATGGGGCGGTTACTAAGGCTGAAGCCATCGTGAAAGAGAACCCTGGATATTTCATGGCTGAGCAATTTAAGAACCAAGCCAATGTAAAAATCCATCGTGAAACAACTGGACCAGAAATCGTGGAAGCTATTGATTCCATTGGTGGGACGTTGGATGCATTTATTGCAGGTATTGGTACAGGCGGAACGATTTCAGGTGCTGGTGAAGTATTAAAGGCGAAATATCCAGATATTAAGATTTATGCAGTTGAGCCTGCATCATCACCAATCTTAGCTGGTGGCAAACCAGGACCGCATAAGATTCAAGGACTTGGTGCTAACTTTATTCCTGAGATTCTCAATCAAGATATTTATGATGAGATCATTCACATAGAGAATGATGATGCTTTTGAAGTTGCACGTCGTGTAGCTACAGAAGAAGGTATCTTATCTGGTATATCATCAGGTGCTGCTGTGTCTGCTGCTCTAAAAGTAGCTAAACAACTCGGTAAAGGCAAACGTATCGTCGTTATTATTCCTAGTAATGGTGAACGTTACCTTAGCACACCGCTATATAATTTCGAAGGATAATAGAGCTTTATTACTATATACGAATAAGCTAAACCCCTATTGCGCTGGTATTGGCAATGGGGGTTTTCTATTGAAATATAGGGAAGCGTAAGTATCGCTTGATATCCTATTCCTAGTTGTTGAAATCAAAGCTTTTCAAATGGGTTCTATCTAAAGTATACTGACAACCAAGTTCAAGTATCGGTATATGGCGTATATCAAGAAGTAACGCTATTAAATAACTAAGCGTATGCTTCCGATGCAAGTTATTTAACGAAGTATATCAAGAAGTAATGCTATTAAATAACTTTTAAGAGGTGATAAGGTGGTTGGAAATGTGTTGACTCCACTTGCTCAGTGGAAACGTTGGTCAACTGAAGAGTGGAGCATGCTGCCTTATCTTGTGCGGTTAAAGAATCAGACTCTACCCTTCGCTTGGACAAGTGTGTGGGAAGCTGCATCACCTTATACGGTTGTACTGGAAAGTGGGAAGGGTGGGCGATATACCTATCTAGCCCTTAATCCGGTCTCTATTATTTCGGGTAAAGGAGACGAAGCAAGTATTACGGAACTCCCTTCTGGTGAGATGGATGTAGTAAGTGGTGCTCCTCTTGAACTCATTGAACAATGGATGAGCGATTATCGTACTCCCCACATGCCAATCGAGGAGGGGGGGAACTATCCACCTTTTATAGGAGGATGTGTTGGTTTCCTTGGTTATGATGTTGTTCGTTCTATAGAGAAACTTCCCTCGATAGCGGAGGATAAGCTACAAGTGCCTGATTATATGTGGATGAGAATGAATGAAATATGGATTTATGATCATGAGGATCAGACCGTCTACTGTGCTGTCCATACACCATTAAATAAGTGTAAGAATAGAGATCCTTCTCAATTGGAGACGATGTACAAGGAAGCTGAGGATAAAGCTTCGGCTATGATGCAACTATGGATTTCGTTGACTGAAGCAGATGCTAATAAAGATTCTAATGCTGAGACTGAACGTAATCGTCGCTTGTGCCAGTTGGAGGAATTAGAAGAGCGGGATCAATGGCAACAAAAAGATCAGTCTTCTACAACCTTGTGGCCAGGAATGACAACGCAATTTACACAGAAGTCTTTTGAGACAGCTGTACAACGTATCCAGGAATATATACGGCAAGGGGATGTCTTTCAAGTTAATCTGTCGCTTCGGCATGAGCTAGAATTGAATTCTACACCAGAGCAAATATATGAATGGCTTCGCATATTGAATCCTTCCCCATATATGGGGTTACTTCGATCACCAGGCTTCTCTCTTGTGAGTGGATCACCTGAATTGCTGGTGAAGGTACATGATGAGAAGGTAAGTGCCCGCCCCATTGCAGGAACGAGGCGAAGAGGGAAGACGAACGATGAAGACGAAGTAATGGCTTCGGAGCTATTATCCAATGAGAAGGAACGCGCTGAACATATCATGTTAGTTGATCTTGAACGAAATGATATTGGCCGTATAGCAGCATATGGATCCGTGAATGTTCCTGAACTGATGACAATCGAATACTATTCACATGTGATGCACTTAGTCTCCCAAGTTGACGGGAAATTAGCTCCTGGAAAAGATGCTTATGAAGTAATTGCAGCTCTTTTTCCGGGAGGTACGATAACAGGAGCTCCTAAGATTCGGACAATGGAAATTATTGATGAGCTTGAACCTGTCCGTCGTGGTCCATACACGGGGTCTATGGGATGGATTGACTATAATGGTAATATGGAATTAAATATTATTATACGAACATTGGTAGCAATAGAGGGTAAAGGATATATTCAAGTTGGGGCCGGAATTGTAGTGGATTCCGATCCATATCGGGAATATCGTGAATGCCACAATAAAGCGAAAGCTATGATTAAGGCAGTGTTATGTAGTGAGGAAGAAACGGCCGCAAGTAAATAGAATGAACTTATAGGAGGAAATTTCATGATATTGGTGCTTGATAACTATGACTCTTTTACGTACAACTTGGTTCAGTATCTAGGAGAATTAGGTCAGGAAGTAAAGGTATATCGCAATGATGAGATTGATATCGCAGGCATCAAGGAACTTGCACCTGACCATATCTTGATTTCTCCAGGTCCTTGTACCCCAACTGAAGCAGGAATCAGTCTAGAGACGATAGAAAATTTCAAAGGGATAATTCCGATCTTCGGTGTGTGCTTGGGTCATCAAGCGATAGGACAAGCTTTTGGGGGGAATGTTGTTCGTGCAGAACGTTTAATGCATGGTAAAACATCACCAATTCATCATCATGGCACCTCTGTATTTGAAGGTCTACCTTCGCCTTTTACTGCAACTCGATACCATTCATTGTTGGTGGAACGTGAGAGCTTACCAGATTGTTTAGAGATCACAGCGGAGACGGCAGAAGGCGAGATTATGGGACTTCGCCACAAGGAATATGCAATCGAGGGTGTGCAATTTCATCCGGAATCGATTATCACAGATTATGGACATCAGATGCTACGTAACTTCCTAGAACAGTCTACAGCACAACAGGCATGAACTTTATAGGTATGAATTTCGGTATTGTTGAGGAACAGGATGCGAAAGTATCTGTGATGGACCATGGCTTCTTATATGGAATGGGACTGTTTGAGACATTTCGGACATACGGAGGGACTCCCTTTTTATTAGAGAGACATTTAAAAAGACTTTCTACAGGATGCCACGTTCTGGGAATCCCTTATAAAGTGGATATAGAAGCTACCTCTACATGGATTTTTAGCGTAATGAAAGCCAATGGGCTAGGGGAGGCTTATATCCGTTATACGGTTAGTGCAGGTGAGGATATATTAGGATTGCCCGCGGATAATTATAATTACCCAAATCATATTCTAACAGTCAAGGAACTACCTAAGACTAATCCAGGACTTTATGTTCACGGGAAAGGATTACAAAGGTTACATGCACGCCGGAATACACCTGAGGGTCCCGTCCGTCTGAAATCACTGCATTATATGAATAATATTTTGGCAAAACGAGAACTAGCGACCTATCCTATAGCTAAAAGTTATCAAGCAGAAGGACTGATGTTGAATGCACAGGATATTGTGGCTGAGGGAATAGTAAGTAATATCTTTTTCGCCAGATTAGGTATGCTCTATACTCCCCATGTGGATACTGGAATATTGCCCGGAATTACTAGAGAAGTGGTGTTAGAGTTGGCAATGGAACAAGGCCTAGCTTATGAGGAAGGTTATTATACATGGTCGGATTTGTTGACCGCCGATGAAATATGGATGACGAACTCTATTCAAGAGTTGGTGCCAGTGACAACGCTTATTGAGGAGGATGGCTCCTGTATAACGATTGGTAGCGGTACAGTGGGTCCAATAACGACAAGGTTTCTTACTTTATATCGCCAGAAAGCAGGTATCACCTATGAAGACAACAATCTATGATCGAACTTATTCCTGCGGAGAAACAGAATTAAAGCTAGGCAAATCCACGCTTGTGATGGGTATTTTAAATGTAACGCCGGATTCATTCTCTGACGGTGGACAATATACAGACACGGAAATCGCTGTTCAACATGCAGTACAAATGATGGAAGACGGAGCCGATCTTATTGATATAGGTGGGGAATCCACGCGACCAGGCTCTGCTCAGGTTGGGGCAGAAGAAGAACTGGAACGTATTATCCCCGTCATTGAGGCTATCCATCGTGAAGTACCACATATTCCGCTCTCAGTAGACACCTATAAAGCAGAAGTTGCTCGGCAAGCGATCCAAGCAGGAGCACATATTATCAATGATATCTGGAGAGGAATCGGTGACCCGAAGATGTTAGCAACGGCGGCTGAACTCTCGGTACCTATTATTCTAATGCATAACCGCCATGATCGGAATTATACGAATCTGATGGAGGATGTTGTTCAAGATTTGAAGGAAAGTATCCATCTAGCTCTTAAAGCTGGTGTGCATCAGAATAATATTATTCTTGATCCTGGTATTGGTTTCGCAAAAGATTATTCCGAGAATATGCGAGTGATGATGGGACTGGATACTTTAGCTGATCTAGGATATCCTGTATTGTTGGCTACATCTCGTAAGAAATTTATACGTACTGCTTTAGATCTACCCGTAGATGATGTTATGGAGGGCACGGCTGCAACAGTAGCCTTCGGCATAGCGCAAGGATGTCAGATTGTGAGGGTTCATGATGTAGCATTGATCAAACGTACCGTTCAGATGTGTGACGCGATGTTATATGGATCACCGGAATCGATGATTATTCACGCATAGTAATAGGAGGGATAGACTAGATGGATAAAATGGTTATGCACCGTATGGAGTATTACGGATATCACGGTGTTTTTGCGGAAGAGAGAAAGCTTGGACAACGCTATTACATCGATTTAGAACTTGAGATGGATCTTCGAGAAGCGGGAGAACAAGATGACTTAAGCAAGACAGTAAATTATGCTGAGATACATGAATTGGTTAAGGATATTGTAGAGAATAAATCTTTTAAATTAATTGAAGCTCTAGGAGAAGTTATTGCATCCTCGTTATTAGACACTTATACTAGTATCTATGCATTGACGGTCAAAGTGACCAAACCGCATCCTCCGTTCGATATTCACTTTCAAGGTGTAACGGTGGAGCTGTTCAGAACAAGAAAGTGAGAAACCATCATGAAGCCACACTTTACCTCTGAGCCATCAGAGGCTTATATTGCTTTAGGGGCGAATTTGGGTGACCGAGAGGGCACTTTAATGGAAGCTGTAGAACGTCTTCACGATCATCATCAAATCAACGTCCTTCGCTCCTCGCATCTTTATGAGACAGAACCTGTTGGATATGTTGATCAACCTTATTTTCTTAATATGGCGGTTGCTATAGAGACCGAACTAGATCCTCATGCACTACTTACGGTTATGCAAGGTATTGAAAAAGAATTAGGTCGCGTTCGTCATATTCATTGGGGTCCGCGTACGGTAGATTTGGATCTTCTATGGATGCAGGGATGGGTTGAAGCAACACCAGACCTTATTCTGCCTCATCCTCGTATGGAGGAGCGCGCTTTTGTACTTGTACCACTGAACGATATTGTACCCTCTGAAGAAACCACTGGTCTACAAAAGATTGTTAAGACAGCACTCGAGAAACTGGATGGAAAGGAAGGGATACAATTATGGAGAACGTACAATTGGGAAACCGGATCCGCGCCTTCAGGAAATTAAAGGGATATACCCAACAAGAACTAGCATCAAGAATGGGTGTGTCTCTCGTTATTTTAGGAGAAATTGAGCGTGGTAATCGTCATATAGAAGATCAAATTTTAAACAAAATTGTAGATGCGTTGGGAATTACAATCCCAGACCTTACCCATATTGTTTCTGGTTAAGTAATACAAGTAGTAACACAAACAATAAAAACTAGGTAAATGCTTCCGATGCAAGTTTTTATCGAAGTAACGCAAGTAGTAACACAATAAAAAACTAAGTAAATGCTTCCGAAGCTAGTTTTTATCGAAGTAACGCAAGTAGTAATACAATAAAAACTTTGGGGTGATCATCACATGCTGAAAATTGGCGATATTGAAATGAAGAACCAAGTCGTGCTAGCGCCTATGGCGGGTGTATGTAATCCTGCTTTTCGATTAATAGCTAAAGAATTTGGAGCGGGACTCGTCTGTGCGGAGATGGTGAGTGGCAAGGCTATCGTCCATGGTAACAAACGTACACATGATATGCTTTTTGTAGACGAACGGGAAAAGCCATTGAGTTTACAGATTTTTGGGGGAGACCGTGATTCTCTCGTTGAAGCAGCCAAAGTCGTAGATCGCGAGACAAATGCTGATATTATTGATATTAATATGGGCTGTCCTGCTCCAAAAGTAACTAAAATTGATGCAGGGGCGCGTTGGCTTCTGGATCCAAATAAAATTTATGAGATGGTATCCGCTGTAGTGGCTGCTGTGAATAAACCTGTAACTGTAAAGATGCGTACGGGTTGGGATAGTGAACATATCTATGCTGTACAGAATGCCCAAGCTGTAGAACGTGCAGGAGGCAAAGCGGTGAGTGTTCATGGAAGAACGAGAGAACAACTATACACCGGCCATGCGAATTGGGATATCATTAAAGAAGTAAAACAATCTGTATCTATTCCTGTCATTGGTAATGGGGATGTTGTAACACCTGAAGATGCTCGCCGGATGTTGGAGTTAACGGGTTGTGATGGTGTTATGATCGGTCGCGGAGCGCTTGGTAACCCATGGATGCTATACAGTACCATTCAATATTTGCAGACAGGTGAACTGGTTGCAGATCCAACGGCTGAAGAAAAGATTAAAATTGCCATTCTCCATATGGATCGTTTGATCGCTATGAGAGGGGAACAACATGCAGTTCTCGAAATGCGTAAACACTTAGCTTGGTATTTGAAAGGGCTAAAGGGTTCAGCTCGAATTAAAGATGAGATTATGGAAGAAACAAGACGAGATGAAATGGTGAAGATTCTGGAGGATTATGTAAACTCCTTGAATCAGCAAGATGAGAGTAATGGTGATTTATCAGCTGTAACAGCATAGACAAATTAATCTTTACGTATTAGCCAGTGAAACTGCATTGACTTTTTGAAATGGTTACCATATACTTTTTCAGTATAAATTCGACTTAGTCTTAATTACGGCAGCAGAGGATGTTCTGACTCCTCAGATTCCGCATATAGTATCATTTATAAGTATAAGGGAGTCAATTTCATAATCGCCTTGCGTAATTATGAAATTGACTCGGACATTTTAAATTATTAATTGACAGGAGAATCGGTTTAATGAGCGATAAAGAAGTCATTCTTACACAGGAAGGTCTCAAGAGGTTAGAGAATGAGTTAGAGCAACTTAAGTCTGTCAAACGTCGTGAGATCGCTGAACGAATAAAGGTTGCTATTGGTTATGGTGATATTAGCGAGAACTCGGAATACGAAGACGCTAAGAATGAACAGGCCTTTATTGAAGGAAGAGTTATTACTCTTGAGAAAATGCTACGGAATGCTCGAATCATCAATAATGACGATATTAATACGGATTCTGTGGGTGTAGGTGCTACGGTAGTCGTGAAAGATCTAGAATATGGTGATACGTTAGAGTATTTAATCGTAGGTACCGCTGAGTCGGACCCTCTTAACAACAAGATATCGAATGAAAGTCCAGTTGGTAAAGCAATTCTAGGTAAACAAAAAGGTGCAGTTGTTGATGTCAATGTTCCAGCAGGCGTTATACAATATGAGATCGTCGATATCAGAAAATAAGAGTTATGTAAGAGGTTTGTTTAAAAGGGCTTCCTAAAAGGAAGCTTTTTTTTAAAAATAAAAAAAGTATAAGTTTCACTTGATCGGCTGATGAACCGTTTACTGCAAGTGATGGGTAAGTGTTGAGTGAAGATGAGGGAGATGAAGTTGCATGTCGGAAGAGTTAAACAACCAGGAAAACGAACTTAGTGAAATGCTACAGATTCGTCACAACAAATTGGACGAGCTTAGAGGAATGGGTCTTGACCCATTTGGTAAGAAATACAACAGAACACACAACGCTGGCGAATTGGTCGCAGAATATGATCAATTCTCACATGATGAATTAGAGGAAAAAGCAATAGATGTCTGTGTTGCGGGCCGTATTATGGCTAAACGGGGCATGGGTAAGGCTATTTTTGCTCAAATCCAGGATCTTAGTGGAAAGATTCAGATATATGTACGTCAAGACTCGGTTCCTGAAGTGAAATTCAATGCGTTCCGATTATTTGATCTTGGTGACATTATTGGTGTTAAGGGTCAAATGTTCAAAACAAAAACGGGTGAGACCACAATTAAAGTGGAGGATGTAGAGATCCTGTCTAAATCTTTATATCCATTGCCTGATAAATTCCATGGACTTAAAGATGTGGAACTACGTTACCGTCAACGTTATGTCGACTTGATGATGAATCCTGAAGTACAGCAAACTTTTGTTATGCGCTCTCGTATTATTCAATCCATGCGCCGGTATTTGGATTCACTCGGATACTTGGAAGTGGAAACACCAACATTACACACGATTGCAGGTGGTGCGGCTGCGAAACCATTTATGACGCATCACAACGCGCTTGATATGGATATGTATATGCGTATTGCAATCGAACTTCATTTGAAGCGTCTTATCGTGGGTGGGCTTGAAAAGGTATATGAAATTGGACGTGTATACCGTAACGAGGGTGTCTCTACTCGCCATAATCCGGAGTTTACCATGATTGAGCTTTATGAGGCATACGCTGATTATCACGATATTATGAATCTAACGGAAAGTATGGTTGCTCATATCGCGCAGGAAGTCTTGGGTACAACAGTTATAGATTATCAAGGTCAAGCGATCGATCTAACTCCGACATGGCGTCGAGTATCTATGGTTGATGCAGTTAAAGAAGTAACAGGTGTAGATTTCAGTGTTCATATGACAGATGAAGAGGCACGTAATCTGGCAAAAGAACATAAGGTACCTGTTGAAGCTCATAACAAGTTTGGTCATATTGTAAATGAATTCTTTGAGCAATTCGTCGAAGAAACATTGATTCAACCAACATTTATTACAGGTCACCCTGTGGAAATATCACCTTTAGCTAAGCGTAATGAAGAAGATCCACGCTTTACAGATCGTTTCGAGCTATTTGTTGTGGCTAGAGAACATGCTAATGCCTTTACGGAATTGAATGATCCGATTGATCAGCGTCAGCGTTTCGAATCTCAACTATTGGAGCGTGAGCAAGGGAATGATGAAGCGCATGAAATGGATGATGACTTCATTCGTGCACTAGAGTACGGTATGCCTCCTACAGGCGGGCTTGGGATCGGGATTGATCGTTTGGTAATGTTGCTTACTAATTCGGCTTCCATTCGTGATGTACTTCTGTTCCCTCATATGCGTCCTTTGAAAGAACAATAATCTGTAATACTCGATAAATACCAACTCATCTTTCTGTATAAGGAAGGAGGGTTGGTATTATTTTTTTAAAAAGGCTTGCATTGTGTAGTCTATTCATGGTATATTCTTATTCCGGTCATTTAAGTAGTATATAAATGATGTGGCAAGGGAATACTCGTTCGAAACACTAAACGAAAATAAAGCTTGCATAAACGAACCGGACATGTTATGATATAGAAGTTGTCGCCGAGAGTAACTAACGGCGAAGAACGAAAGAAATTGATCTTTGAAAACTGAACAACGAGTGAGTGGTTTTCACGAAAGTGAGAACAAAACAAATGAGAAATCATTTGATAGAGAAAGAAATTTCTCGTCAGTTTGTTTCAAAATGAGCGAATCGCTCTTTTCATTAAATCGCCATTTAATTATCTTCTCTGCAAGGAGATGGATCAATTAAATGACGGTCAACCAAACTTCGTTTGGTCCTATATGGAGAGTTTGATCCTGGCTCAGGACGAACGCTGGCGGCGTGCCTAATACATGCAAGTCGAGCGGAGTGATTTGAAAGCTTGCTTTCAAATCACTTAGCGGCGGACGGGTGAGTAACACGTAGGTAACCTGCCTGTAAGACTGGGATAACTACCGGAAACGGTAGCTAATACCGGATAACTTGTTTCCTCTCCTGGGGAGACACTGAAAGGCGGAGTGATCTGCCACTTACAGATGGGCCTGCGGCGCATTAGCTAGTTGGTGAGGTAACGGCTCACCAAGGCGACGATGCGTAGCCGACCTGAGAGGGTGAACGGCCACACTGGGACTGAGACACGGCCCAGACTCCTACGGGAGGCAGCAGTAGGGAATCTTCCGCAATGGACGAAAGTCTGACGGAGCAACGCCGCGTGAGTGATGAAGGTTTTCGGATCGTAAAGCTCTGTTGCCAGGGAAGAACGCTTGGGAGAGTAACTGCTCTCAAGGTGACGGTACCTGAGAAGAAAGCCCCGGCTAACTACGTGCCAGCAGCCGCGGTAATACGTAGGGGGCAAGCGTTGTCCGGAATTATTGGGCGTAAAGCGCGCGCAGGCGGTCATTTAAGTTTGGTGTTTAATTCCAGGGCTCAACCCTGGGTCGCACTGAAAACTGGGTGACTTGAGTACAGAAGAGGAGAGTGGAATTCCACGTGTAGCGGTGAAATGCGTAGATATGTGGAGGAACACCAGTGGCGAAGGCGACTCTCTGGGCTGTAACTGACGCTGAGGCGCGAAAGCGTGGGGAGCAAACAGGATTAGATACCCTGGTAGTCCACGCCGTAAACGATGAGTGCTAGGTGTTAGGGGTTTCGATACCCTTGGTGCCGAAGTTAACACATTAAGCACTCCGCCTGGGGAGTACGGTCGCAAGACTGAAACTCAAAGGAATTGACGGGGACCCGCACAAGCAGTGGAGTATGTGGTTTAATTCGAAGCAACGCGAAGAACCTTACCAGGTCTTGACATCCCTCTGAATCCACTAGAGATAGTGGCGGCCTTCGGGACAGAGGAGACAGGTGGTGCATGGTTGTCGTCAGCTCGTGTCGTGAGATGTTGGGTTAAGTCCCGCAACGAGCGCAACCCTTATGCTTAGTTGCCAGCACATTATGGTGGGCACTCTAAGCAGACTGCCGGTGACAAACCGGAGGAAGGTGGGGATGACGTCAAATCATCATGCCCCTTATGACCTGGGCTACACACGTACTACAATGGCCAGTACAACGGGCTGCGAAACCGCGAGGTGGAGCCAATCCCAACAAAGCTGGTCTCAGTTCGGATTGTAGGCTGCAACCCGCCTACATGAAGTCGGAATTGCTAGTAATCGCGGATCAGCATGCCGCGGTGAATACGTTCCCGGGTCTTGTACACACCGCCCGTCACACCACGAGAGTTTACAACACCCGAAGTCGGTGGGGTAACCCGCAAGGGAGCCAGCCGCCGAAGGTGGGGTAGATGATTGGGGTGAAGTCGTAACAAGGTAGCCGTATCGGAAGGTGCGGCTGGATCACCTCCTTTCTATGGAGAATCGTTTCCTGCAACGGAAACATTCAAAGCGTCCGATGTAAGTCGGCGTAAATAGACTTTGCAATGCAAAGTCGACACTCACTCGTGTTCAGTTTTGAAAGAGCAATCTTTCAAAGTAATATCTTTTCCAATACTTACTGGGTGACTGGTGAGGAAAGAAAATGATATGATATTCTTCCGCTGAACAAGCGGTAGGAACTTGATCCTTGAAAACTAGATAACGAACGAATTTGCAAGTTGAAACATTCTTTTATATTTACGTTTTGTTACTTGTTAACAAAACAAAGTGTAAAAGTAGCTACAATATTTTCTCTTTGAGAAAAATTGAGGTTAAGCTACTAAGAGCACACGGAGGATGCCTAGGCGCTAGGAGTCGATGAAGGACGTGGCGAACAACGAAACTGCCTCGGGGAGCTGTAAGCAAGCTTTGATCCGGGGGTGTCCGAATGGGGAAACCCGGCTGTGGTAATACGCAGTCACTCCCACCTGAATACATAGGGTGGGTAGAGACAGACCAGGGGAACTGAAACATCTAAGTACCCTGAGGAAGAGAAAACAATAGTGATTCCGTCAGTAGCGGCGAGCGAACGCGGATTAGCCCAAACCAAGGAGCTTGCTCCTTGGGGTTGTGGGACGTCTCACATGGAGTTACAAAGGAATATATTAAGCGAAGAGGTCTGGAAAGGCCCGGCATAGAAGGTAAAAGCCCTGTAGCTGAAAATGTATTCCCTCCGAGACGTATCCCGAGTAGTGCGGGGCACGTGAAACCCCGTATGAATCCAGCAGGACCATCTGCTAAGGCTAAATACTCCCTAGCGACCGATAGTGAAACAGTACCGTGAGGGAAAGGTGAAAAGCACCCCGGAAGGGGAGTGAAATAGAACCTGAAACCGTGTGCTTACAAAAAGTCAGAGCCCTATCTATGGGTGATGGCGTGCCTTTTGTAGAATGAACCGGCGAGTTACGTTCCCGTGCAAGGTTAAGGTGAGAAGCCGGAGCCGCAGCGAAAGCGAGTCTGAATAGGGCGACATATAGTACGTGGACGTAGACCCGAAACCGAGTGATCTACCCCTGTCCAGGGTGAAGGTGCGGTAACACGCACTGGAGGCCCGAACCCACGCATGTTGAAAAATGCGGGGATGAGGTGGGGGTAGCGGAGAAATTCCAATCGAACTCGGAGATAGCTGGTTCTCCCCGAAATAGCTTTAGGGCTAGCCTCGGAATGAAGAGTCGTGGAGGTAGAGCACTGATTGGGTGCGGGGCCCGCAAGGGTTACCAAGCTCAGTCAAACTCCGAATGCCATGTACTTATATCCGGGAGTCAGACAGTGAGTGCTAAGATCCATTGTCGAAAGGGAAACAGCCCAGACCATCAGCTAAGGTCCCCAAGTGTGTGTTGAGTGGAAAAGGATGTGGAGTTGCACAGACAACCAGGATGTTGGCTTAGAAGCAGCCACCATTGAAAGAGTGCGTAATAGCTCACTGGTCGAGTGACTCTGCGCCGAAAATGTAACGGGGCTAAACACACCACCGAAGCTATGGCTAGATGCTAATCGCATCTGGGGTAGGGGAGCGTTGTATAGAGGTTGAAGGTGTACCGTGAGGAGCGCTGGACACTATACAAGTGAGAATGCCGGTATAAGTAACGAAAAGATCAGTGAGAATCTGATCCGCCGAAAGCCCAAGGTTTCCTGAGGAAGGCTCGTCCTCTCAGGGTAAGTCGGGACCTAACGCGAGGCCGAAAGGCGTAGTGGATGGACAACAGGTTGAAATTCCTGTACCACCGTAATCCGTTATGAGTAATGGGGTGACGCAGCAGGGTAGTGACGCGGACTGATGGAATAGTCCGTCTAAGCAGTGAGGCTTGTGTGTAGGCAAATCCGCACACTAATAGGCTGGGCTGTGATGGGGAGCGAAAATTATAGTAGCGAAGGTCATGATCTCACACTGCCAAGAAAAGCCTCTAACCAGGAGAAGGTGCCCGTACCGCAAACCGACACAGGTAGGCGAGAAGAGAATTCTAAGGCGCGCGGAAGAACTCTCGTTAAGGAACTCGGCAAAATGACCCCGTAACTTCGGGAGAAGGGGTGCCCCGGTAGTGTGAATAGCACGAGGGGGCCGCAGTGAAAAGGCCCAAGCGACTGTTTAGCAAAAACACAGGTCTGTGCGAAGCCGTAAGGCGAAGTATACGGGCTGACGCCTGCCCGGTGCTGGAAGGTTAAGGGGAGTGGTTAGGGGAAACCCGAAGCTATGAACCGAAGCCCCAGTAAACGGCGGCCGTAACTATAACGGTCCTAAGGTAGCGAAATTCCTTGTCAGGTAAATTCTGACCCGCACGAATGGCGTAACGATTTGGGCGCTGTCTCAACGAGAGATCCGGTGAAATTTTAATACCTGTGAAGATGCAGGTTACCCGCGACAAGACGGAAAGACCCCATGGAGCTTTACTGCAGCTTGATATTGAATTTGGGTACGATTTGTACAGGATAGGTGGGAGCCTGAGAAATAGGAGCGCAAGCTTCTATGGAGGCGCCGTTGGGATACCACCCTGATCGTATCTAGGTTCTAACCTAGGACCGTAAACCGGTTCGGGGACAGTGTCAGGTGGGCAGTTTGACTGGGGCGGTCGCCTCCTAAAGAGTAACGGAGGCGCCCCAAGGTTCCCTCAGAATGGTTGGAAATCATTCGAAGAGTGCAAAGGCAGAAGGGAGCTTGACTGCGAGACCTACAAGTCGAGCAGGGACGAAAGTCGGGCTTAGTGATCCGGTGGTACCGCATGGAAGGGCCATCGCTCAACGGATAAAAGCTACCCTGGGGATAACAGGCTTATCTCCCCCAAGAGTCCACATCGACGGGGAGGTTTGGCACCTCGATGTCGGCTCATCGCATCCTGGGGCTGAAGTAGGTCCCAAGGGTTGGGCTGTTCGCCCATTAAAGCGGTACGCGAGCTGGGTTCAGAACGTCGTGAGACAGTTCGGTCCCTATCTGTCGTGGGCGCAGGAAATTTGAGAGGAGCTGTCCTTAGTACGAGAGGACCGGGATGGACGCACCTCTGGTGTACCAGTTGTTCCGCCAGGAGCATAGCTGGGTAGCTACGTGCGGACGGGATAAGCGCTGAAAGCATCTAAGCGTGAAGCCCCCCTCAAGATGAGATTTCCCAATTAGTAAGACCCCTTGAAGACTACGAGGTAGATAGGTTGGAGGTGGAAGTGCAGTAATGCACGGAGCTGACCAATACTAATCGGTCGAGGGCTTATCCTAAAAGTTTTCCGTAGGAAAACTGACTTCGGAAGCGTTACGCTTTGCATCGAAGGAAGAACTACGGAGACAAGTGTTTCAATGCAGATTCGTTCGTATCTAGTTTTCAGGTGATCAAACATCTGATAGCTGCATGTCCTTTCTAAGGGCTGATATTTTCTCGCAGCGATTTCGAGAAGCGTAAGCTTCGAAAAATCACGTTTGGTGGCGATAGCGGAGGGGTTCCACACGTACCCATCCCGAACACGACCGTTAAGCCCTCCAGCGCCGATGGTACTTGGACCGCAGGGTCCTGGGAGAGTAGGACGTCGCCAAGCATAAGAACCACTATTGATTTCGATCAATGGTGGTTTTTCTTTGTGTTTTTTATGTTGAAGAATGAGTACAAATGACCGAAGAATCATAAAATAGATGCACAGAGTATACTTAATGTAGAAGAAATATAAGTGGGGAATAAGTAATTGTATCTTTGTACACTTAAAATCGTGATATATCTGAAAATAGAGTGATTTCATAAAATTAGATGTAGGTTTATCAACTGAAAGTAGCAAATAACCAATATGGATGAGATTATTTGTATTTTATGCAACTATTAAAGGAGAGATCGAGATTACTGGGGAGTCACCAAAATTCCTAAGTAACTGAAGCTAATGGATGTAGCAGAGTTACTAAAGCTCTATATTTGTTGGATTTGCTGGTTTAACGAAGTTACTAAAGTTACCGATATAATTTGCTATAGTATCAGCCGATTCTTTTCTTATTAATATAGGTTGGAAGAATAGATCTTATTATACAAAGGAAACCAGACTGAATTTCTTGACAGCCCTAACCCCCTTTGTTAAGATGACAATAATATATTTTCAGAACACGCGTTTTTTGCTTTATTTATAAGGTTTTTTTATTGGATTTATGAAAAAGAGGAGGTTTACACAAGGTGCGTGAAGACAAGTTTGGTAAAGAGGGTTTAACATTCGATGATGTACTATTAGTACCCCGAAAATCTGAGGTTCTGCCGAAGGAAGTGGATGTGTCCACAAGACTAAGTAAACATGTGAAGTTGAATATTCCATTAATTAGTGCGGGTATGGATACGGTAACTGAAGCTGCTTTAGCTATTGCGATAGCTAGAGAAGGTGGAATAGGTATCATTCACAAGAATATGTCGGTAGAACAACAGGCTGAGGAAGTAGATCGTGTGAAACGGTCTGAGAGTGGGGTAATTACTAATCCTTTTTCACTAACACCTGATCATCTAGTATCTGATGCAGAAGCAGTTATGGCGAAATTCCGTATTTCTGGTGTGCCGATCGTGAATGAATATAAGAAATTAGTTGGTATTTTGACGAATCGTGATTTGCGGTTTATCCATGATTATAGCATTAAGATCAGTGAAGTTATGACACAGGAAAGCCTGGTAACTGCTCCAGTAGGAACAACACTTCAACAAGCAGAAGTTATTTTACAACAACATAAGATTGAGAAATTACCTTTGGTAGACTCTAACGACATTCTTAAAGGGCTTATCACAATTAAGGATATTGAAAAAGCAATCCAATTTCCTAACGCTGCTAAGGATTCGCAAGGTCGCCTTTTGGTTGGTGCAGCGATTGGTATTTCTAAAGATACAAAAGAACGCACAGAGGCATTAGTGAAAGCTGGCGTAGATGTTATTACCATAGACTCAGCTCATGGACATCATATTAATATCATTGATGCAGTTCGTGAATTACGGGGATTATATCCAGAACTCACTATTATTGCAGGTAATGTGGCGACAGGCGAAGCTACTCGTGATTTGATTGAAGCTGGTGCATCTTGCGTTAAGGTAGGGATTGGACCTGGATCAATCTGTACAACTCGTGTAATCGCTGGTATTGGCGTACCACAAATTACTGCGATTTATGATTGTGCCTTAGTTGCTTCTGAATATGGTATTCCTATCATCGCAGATGGTGGTATTAAATACTCCGGTGAAATTACAAAGGCTATAGCAGCTGGTGGACATGCTGTCATGTTGGGAAGTCTATTTGCAGGAACTGAAGAAAGTCCAGGTGAATCTGAGATTTATCAAGGACGTAAATATAAAGTATACCGTGGCATGGGTTCTATTAGTGCGATGAAGCAAGGAAGTAAAGATAGATATTTCCAAGATGACGATAAGAAGCTAGTACCTGAGGGTATTGAAGGTCGTGTAGCGTTTAAAGGGCCACTTTCAGATACGATTATGCAACTTGTTGGAGGACTTCGCTCAGGCATGGGGTATTGTGGTGCTGAATCGTTAGATGTTCTTCGTAATGATACACAATTCATCAGAATAACAGGTGCAGGGCTTCGAGAAAGCCATCCGCATGACGTACAAATCACCAAAGAAGCGCCAAATTATTCGGTATAATGTCAATATAACCAACTTTAAAGACAATGTACCAACATAGACAGGGCGATTTTCGCTCTGTCTGTCTTTTTTTGAACTATACGCTGTGTTAGAATAGAATAAGTGGGCTATTTTCATAGACAGAGAGGAGTTTATATTCATTGAAACATAAGACAGTAAAATCTAGTAAACGTCAATTGGTCAAGAAAAGTATAGCTTCGGTTATACTATTAAATATGTTAATTACATCGTCACTACCTCTAGTAGTATTAGCAGAGGCGGAGATATCGACAACAGAAGCTACAACAACAAATTCAAATTCAGCAACAACTGAGGTTGCAACTACAGGTATTAAGATTCCAGATGCAGCGAGTTTAGGTTTGCAGGTGAAATCAGCCGTATTAATTGAACCTACGACAGGTGAAGTGCTGTTATCTATTAATAGTGATGTTGCATTACCACCTGCGAGTATGACGAAGATGATGACGGAGTATATCGTGGCAGAACAAGTGAAACAAGGAAAGTTGAGCTGGGATCAAGTCATTACGGTGGGCGAGAACGCAGCAGCTACAATTGGATCACGTATATTCTTAGCGGAAGGAGATCAGCATACCGTTGAAGAACTATACATAGCAATGGCTGTCGGATCAGCTAATGATGCTACTGTCGCTTTAGCTGAACAAGTAGCAGGGTCTGAGGCAGCTTTTGTCGATATGATGAATGAGACTGCAGAACGTATGGGTATGACAACAGCATTTTTTATTAATTCTACTGGGCTTAGTCGTGCAGATATGCCAGAAAAATTTAGACCAAGTGAGGATCGGGAAACGGTCATGTCAGCGATGGATACAGCTATTCTTGCGAAGTTCATTGTTCAAGATCATCCGGATTTCTCAAGGTTTACGGCTATACAATCGCACCAATTCCGTGAACGTGATACTAATCCGATCATTAACTATAACTGGATGTTGGAAGCCAATAAAGATATAACGAACTTTAAGGCTTATGCATACGAAGGGCTAGATGGTTTGAAGACAGGTCATACGGAAGCTGCGGGGAATTGTTTCGCAGGTACTGCTGAGCGAGATGGCATGCGTTTAATCAGTGTCGTCATGGGGGCAGAGACAAATGCAGCTCGCTTTGTTGAGACGAAGAAAGTCCTTGATTACGGATTTAATAACTTCGAGATCCAACAAGTGATTGCTCCTAAAACAACGGTGGAAGGTACGGAAACAGTTCCTGTTAAGAAGGGCGTTGAGACTTCTGTTGCTGTGGTGACGGACTTAGATGTTCAGTTTATGGTACCTAAAGGCACACAAAATCCGACGATTACCTCTGAGGTAACTCTAATGGATGCTGAAGAACTTGTTGCTCCATTGGCCAAGGGTACGAAGGTAGGAACGATTACTTATACCTATAAGATTGAGGGTATGAGCGAAGCTCAAGAAAAGACTGTGAATCTGGTTACAGCTGAAGAAGTAGAAAAGGGCGGATGGTTCCGCTTGTTATTCCGTGGAATTAAACAGTTGTTTGTCGATTTGTTTGACGGAATCATGAATTTGTTTTAATAACTATAGTCTTTTGTATTCGAAGTTAATTGATTTACCATCCATCCCTTCATAAGTCATTAGAGGTATGGGAAGGGATAGGTATGAGCATATATATTTCAGGGGGCGAAAACATGGAAACAGGAACATCGCGTGTAAAAAGAGGTATGGCAGAAATGCAAAAGGGTGGCGTTATTATGGACGTCATGAATGCAGAACAAGCTAAAATTGCAGAAGCAGCAGGTGCAACAGCTGTCATGGCTTTGGAACGAGTTCCTTCTGATATTCGTGCTGCCGGTGGTGTGGCTCGTATGGCGGATCCTACCATTGTGGAAGAAGTTATGAAAGTTGTATCGATTCCAGTTATGGCGAAAGCTCGTATTGGTCATTTTGTTGAAGCGAAGATCTTGGAATCTCTTGGAGTAGATTATCTTGATGAGAGTGAAGTGCTAACACCAGCTGACGAAGTGTTCCATATTGATAAATGGGATTTCACCGTTCCTTTCGTATGTGGTGCTAAGGACCTCGGAGAAGCTTTACGCCGTATCGGTGAGGGTGCTTCTATGATCCGTACTAAGGGTGAACCAGGAACAGGGAATATTGTTGAAGCCGTTAGACATATGCGTCATATCAATGGTCAAATCCGTAAAGTTCAGAATATGTCCAAAGATGAGCTGTACGCTGAAGCTAAAAATTTGGGTGTTGCCCATGATTTATTGGTTGAGGTTCAGAAGCTTGGTAAGTTGCCTGTGGTTAACTTTGCTGCAGGTGGAGTTGCAACACCGGCTGATGCAGCATTGATGATGCATTTAGGAGCAGATGGTGTATTTGTTGGATCGGGTATTTTTAAATCGGAGAATCCAGAAAAATTCGCACGTGCTATCGTAGAGGCAACAACGCATTTTAATGATTATAAATTAATTGCGGATGTTTCCAAAAATTTAGGTGCTGCTATGAAGGGTATTGAAATTTCAACTTTATCTGCTTCTGAGCGGATGCAGGATCGTGGCTGGTAAGAGAGAAGGTTAAGACATATGAGAATAGGGGTTCTAGCATTACAAGGTGCTGTTACAGAACATATCCGTAGTATTGAACTTGCGGGTGCTACAGGTGTTGCAGTGAAACGAGTAGAAGAACTGGATGATATTCAGGGACTTATTATTCCTGGTGGTGAAAGTACAACGATCGGTAAACTTATGCGTAAATACGGGTTTATTGAGGCTATTCGAGATTTCTCAGCATTAGGAAAGCCTATATTTGGAACATGTGCAGGTCTAATCTTACTCGCTGCAACAATTGAAGGTCAGGAAGAAGCTCATTTGGAGTTAATGGACATCACTGTTGCTCGCAATGCATTTGGCCGTCAGCGTGAGAGTTTTGAGACAGACTTAGGGATTACTGGTATTGAAGAACGAGTTAGGGCTGTATTCATTCGTGCGCCGTTGATTCGTACAGTAGGTCATGAAGTGAAGGTTCTATCTACTTATCATGACGAGATTGTCACAGCTAGACAAGGACATTTATTGGTTGCATCATTTCATCCAGAGTTAACAGATGATTACCGTCTTCATCAATACTTTGTGGAAATGGTACAAGTAAGTCAATTATAATGAAGTTAACATACAAAGTGTAATCAAAACACCTCGACCTTTTGTATCAGTTGTATTCCCTTAGAGGGATTATGGCTGAATATGATCAGACAGATCTTCTCCTGAAAAGAAATCCGTTTACGAAGTGGATGCTAAGGAGATGTTTCTCTGAAGGGTTGAGGTTGTTTTTTATAAGGAGGGTATTTCTGTGTTAGATGTGAAAATATTGCGTGGTGATTATACAAGAGTAGAAGAAGCACTGAAGAACCGAGGTAAATCACTCGATCTGATCGTAGACTTTCCTAAACTTGATAGTCGTCGTAGAGAATTGCTACAAGAAAGTGAAAATCTAAAAAGTCGTAGAAACAATGTATCAGGAGAAGTAGCTAAGCTGAAGAAGAACGGTGAAGATGCTCAATCCTTGATTGAAGAAATGCGAGAAGTTTCCGATCAGATTAAATCTTTAGATGAAGAAGTTCGTGAACTTGAAGTAAGCATTGCAGACTTAACGATGGCTATTCCGAATATTCCTCACGATTCTGTTCCTTTAGGTAAATCTGAAGCTGATAATGTGGAAGTACGTCGCTGGTCCGAACCTAAGGCGTTTAGTTTCACACCTAAGGCGCATTGGGATATTGCACAGAATCTAGGAATACTTGATTTTGAGGCGGCTGCTAAAGTAACAGGATCTCGGTTTACCTTCTATAAAGGGTTAGGAGCACGGTTAGAACGAGCGCTTATTAACTTTATGATGGATTTACATAGTAATGATCATAGTTATGAAGAAGTCCTTCCACCGTATATTGTGAATGGTGATAGTCTACGTGGTACAGGACAGCTTCCGAAGTTCGAAGAAGATCTCTTTAAACTTCGCGATACGGATTATTATTTAATTCCAACAGCTGAGGTGCCAGTGACGAACTATTACCGCGACGATATTCTAACAGCTGAAGATTTACCAAAATATTTCGTAGCGTATAGTTCATGTTTCCGTTCTGAAGCTGGATCTGCGGGTCGAGATACGCGGGGACTTATTCGTCAACATCAGTTCAATAAAGTTGAACTTGTGAAGGTAGTACATCCAGACTCTTCATATGAAGAATTAGAGAAAATGACAGCAGACGCAGAGCGCGTTCTACAGCTTCTGAACTTGCCGTATCGAGTGCTTGCACTTAGCACTGGAGATATGGGCTTCTCAGCCGCTAAGACGTATGATATTGAAGTGTGGCTTCCGGAAAGCGATATGTATCGTGAGATCTCCTCATGTTCGAATACAGAGAATTTTCAAGCACGTCGTGCGAATATTCGATTCCGTCCTGAAGCTAAAGCTAAACCAGAATTTGTCCATACATTGAATGGTTCTGCACTAGCAGTTGGACGTACTTTTGCAGCAATTCTAGAGAATTATCAGCAAGAAGATGGCAGTGTTATCATTCCTGAGGTGCTTCAACCTTATATGGGAAATATAAAAATAATAAATTCTAAAAAATAAGCTTGCTTTTTGATGTTCAGTTGTGATAAGATAAATTCTGTTGTTAAGGAATAATTACTTAACGCATGAAACAACTGAATATCATTTGGAGAGGTACCGAAGCGGTCATAACGGGGCGGTCTTGAAAACCGTTAGAGTGCAAGCTCACGTGGGTTCGAATCCCACCCTCTCCGCCATTATTTTAAAATTACTAACCATTCTCAGTTTCTGAGGATGGTTTTTTGTATAAAAAACACTCTACATTCACACCTTAAAGTGAAGAGGAGGTGTTCTTTTTGAATGAAGATTTTGAACTAAATCAAGGTGAACTTGTGGATGCTTGGCAATCCGCATTACCTGTTATTCTTAACACAACGGATCACGCCAAGGTTGTTGCGGATGAAGGGGATTCCAAAAGTGTTCGAATCCAAATAGATACCGCAGGTAGACAAGCGTATTCTTTTGACTTTCAGTGTACGTATAAGGATACACGTGAAGTTGATGTTGCATTAGTTGATGTAGAACTGGATGGTCGATCAGTCGATGAGCATAGTAATGTTATTCAGGAATTAGCTGGGGATTATATACGCCATATCCACGAATGTGCTCAATCGCTACATGATGTAACAGATCCATCCTAGAGTTCCCAATAATATAGAAGAGGTGATATTGATGAGCAAACCTAAGGCCATTCCAGTTCCTGAAGCTCAAGTCGACCGGAGGAATCATTCGCATCAAAATGACTCTGACGGTGTACAAGAACCACTCTCTGGATCCAAGAAGGTGAAGAATCACAATCATGTAAGTCACCTAAATAAACAAGGCTAGGCTGTTAATCTGATAATTCATGTATTATAGATAGGACTGTACCGACAGTAGATATTCTACGAATCGGACAGTCCATTTTTATGGGAAAAATAGGGAATTGGTTATATAAAATAGAATAATTACCCAAAAAGGGTTTCGCAAATATCCAATTTAGGTTATGATTGAAAAAGTGACTATTTGTTCACAAAAAAGGGGGAGAGAGCTAAATGAAAAATAAATTTGCAATCATGGTACTAACATTGCTCTTAACAATGACTGTAGTATTAGCTGGATGTAGTAGTAAACAGGAACCGAAAGAGGCACTAAAGGCTGCTACTGCGAATGCAGCAACAATGACTTCGTATGAATTGAAAAGTAAACTTGTTATAGAAGAACTTCAAGTTACGGCTCCAGATCTTGTTGATGATGCCAGTGTAGGTATGGTCATGAGCATGCTTAAAAATGCTGAATTGACTGTAGATGGTTTTTATCAAGCAGATCCAATGCAAACAGAGCTTACTTTAGGGTTGAACCTTAAAGGGGATATGGCAATGAGTTTTAATATCCCAATTATCATGACACCAGAAAAAATGTATGTAAAAATACCGAGTATTCCAATGATGCCTTTGCCTGAGACTGTTATTGGGAAATATTTAGAATTAGATCTTAAGGAACTCGCGGAACAAGAAGGAGCAGAATTTAACTTAAATACACTTGATACTGAAAAGACACAAAAATTATCGAGTGAAATTTCTGAAGTTCTGTTCAACGAGTATGATGAAGCTTCATACTTCAAGGATATCGCCGTTAAAGATGCTAATCTACCTGAAGGCGTAGAAGCTAAACAAGTGGTACAATTCTATCTCACTAATGATAACATTGCAGAAGCGATTACGATTCTGGTTGAAAAAGCATTACCAAGTATGATTAATATTATTGATACGGATGAATATCGTGAATTATTGGGAGTAAAGGCAGAAGACATCCAAGTGATACGTGATGAGTTGTCTGCATTAGACAAAGCTGAATTTAATCAAGGGCTCGAAGAAATGAAGAGCATGTTGACAATTAACAATTTCAATATGAACACAGCGATTGATAAAAAAGACTTTACGACATACCAGGATATGGCGTTGGATTTTGCAGTAAACGATCCTGAAACAAATCAAGAAATGAAACTTGCTCTAAAGGGCTATTCACAGTTCCTTAATATTAATGAAGCTCAGACTTTCGTGATTGGTATTCCTGCTGCTGCTGATATTCTTACAATGGAACAATTAGAGAAAGAGTTCGGTGGTCTATATTAAGCTGCTGAGGCTTCCTCAAGAGTAATCTAGATGATAGAGTATGAAATGGGCGTTCAAGGAATTTACCTTGGACGCCCATTTTTCTCTAATACGCGACGTGAAGGTTGATTGTGGGTAGAATAGCTGCCTGAATGCGGTGTAGACCGAGTGAAAGAAAGCCAAACTTAAGGACTAGATGTAATGCGGATGTCATGTATCCTTTATTATGTTCTTCAGGATCAATGAAGTACCCCACATCAGCGAATTGACCTACTCCCCTAACTTGGTCTACAAATTTAAGAACTTATAATTTATTGCGTAATTTACGGAAGAACGTTGTTAGCAAAAGAGAGCATTCCTCTTGTAATACATTAGGGATGACTTCCGTTCGATGGTTAAAACGTGGCTCTTGTAGAAGATTCATTAAAGTACCAGCACAACCTGCCTTAGGATCCGTTGTACCATAAATAACTTGAGGGACACGAGCCTGGACTATTGCTCCTGCACACATGGGACAGGGCTCGAGGGTTACATATAATCTGCATTCTAGTAGTCGCCAGGCATCAAGCTGTTGGCTAGCGTCACGTATAGCGATCATTTCAGCATGAGCGGTAGGATCCATCGTCTGTTCTCTTAAATTAAATCCTTTCGCAACAACGTCATCGCCCCGAACGATAATGGCACCAATAGGCACTTCACCGAGCTTCTCGGCTTCCTTGGCTTGAAGGATGGCTTGCTGCATCCAATACTCATGGTCAATGGAATCTATATTAGTAATTTGGGAATTATTTTGTGGATAACTCATATTTTAAACGGCCTCCTTGTATAAATAGCGGTTTATTCAACGAACGAATATTCGGTTGTTAACATGTTGTGTATAAGTATGTGCATAAGTATAAAAATATTAACAAAGTTGTACACATTATTAGACATTCATCTGTGTATATGTGTATAATTTGTGCGTAGTCTAGCTATTTACCTCTGATCTTGATACCAAGTACTTCTTGATTGTAGAGAATGAAAGGAATAATATCAATGTCTTTACAAAAAACCATACTAGTAGGGGTCGTTAGGGTAAAGGGGACAGGCTTGGCATTCCACCCAAGACAATAGAAGATGTGGTATCCTTAATGAATAATGGTTTGAATAACTTAAACGTAGAGGTGAAAGGTAACGTGCGAATAAATAAATTCATCAGCGAGACAGGCTTCTGTTCTCGTAGAGAAGCAGATAAAAAGGTTGAGAATGGAGAAGTAACGATTAATGGTGTATTAGCTGTACTCGGTAGTCAGGCTGAGGATGGTGATGATGTACGTATAAATGGGCAACCGTTGGATTCTAAGAAGAGACATGTTTATATCGCCCTTAATAAGCCTATAGGTATAACTTGTACAACTGAGCTACATATTCAGGGCAATATTGTTGATTTTGTAGGCCATTCGGAGCGAATCTTCCCTATTGGTAGATTAGATAAGGATTCAGAAGGATTAATCCTAATGACGAATGATGGGGATATTGTTAATAAAATATTACGTGCAGAAGGTAAACATGAGAAGGAATACTTAGTTAGTGTAGATCGACCTATTACTGAATCTTTTGTAAGAGGGATGTCCACTGGTGTAAAAATTTTAGGAGAGATGACACGTCCTTGCGAAGTGACGCAGTTATCAGAGCGGAAATTTCGCATTATTCTTACAGAAGGAAAGAATCGGCAGATCCGGCGGATGTGCCAAACTTTTGGGTACGAGGTTAAAGATCTACAACGTGTTCGAATCATGAATGTTCAATTAGGTAATCATAAGGTTGGAACATGGTGGGATCTGACGCCTGATGAGAGGCAAGAGCTTGGATCCCTGCTTAACTATAAATTAGAGTAAGAAGCTCCTCTATCATTTATACAAAAACGGCAAGCCGAGGTGATTCCCTTGGGCTTGCCGTTTTTTTGTATATTGATTTCTAATATCGCTTATTCTTTAGCAGCTGTAACATCAAGGACCTGATTGTTCTCCTGATATTTACGAATAAGGGATACTTCTACACGACGGTTCTTAGCTCGATTGATATTAGTGCTATTATCCACGAGCGGATGGTATTCACCATATCCAACAGGTGTGAATTTCTGAGGATCTAATTTAGTGTTAGTCAATAGTATCTTCATGAATTGTAATGCTCGATCAGAACTTAAATCCCAGTTAGACTCATATTCGCTGTTGGAGATAGGAATATTGTCTGTATGTCCTGAGACAACAATTTCATAGTCAGGGAACTGCTGAAGCATCCCTGATATCGCCGTAGCTAACTGTTTAGATTCAGGTTTCACGTTAGCCTTACCTGAAGCGAAAAGTGCAGTGTCGCTAATTGTAATCATCAACTGGGACTGATTAAGCTTCGTATCAAGCTGATCAGTGAGTCCATTTTTTTGAATATATTGATCTATTTGTTCTTTTAAATTCTCTAAGTCAATCTGTTCTTGTTTGATGAGCGATGCTTGTTGATCTTTCGTCATCTTCTTAGATGTTATCTCTTCAGCTGATTGATCTGAGCTAGCGTTATCTTTAGGAATAACTGATGTATGATCAAGAATACCAGTACCTGAAGTGAATTCAGCCCTAAATGCGTCACTCATTGCCTCGAACTTCTCCGCATCTGCAGCGCTCATTGAATACAGGACGATAAAGAGAGCTAGAAGTAGAGTCATTAGGTCAGAGTATGGGAGAAGCCATGACTCGTCCGCATGTTCTTCTTCCTCATGACGTCTAGTCTTTTTGCTCACCTGAACCACCCTCCCTTTCCTTCATTACTTTACGTTCGGAAGGGGTTAAGAATACGGATAGTTTCTGGCTGATCGCAATAGTAGACACGCCAGATTGAATAGATAATAAGCCTTCTAGCATCATTAGTCTAAGCTCAATCTCATTTTTAGAGATACGTTTAAGCTTAGTAGCAATCGGGTGAAAGATAACATAACCAGTGAATATACCTAACAAAGTTGCAATAAAAGCCGCACCAATCGCATGGGCAAGTACAGCCATATCTGACATATCACCCAATGCAGCAATAAGACCTATAACAGCCCCTAATACCCCGAGTGTAGGTGCGTACATACCAGCTTGAGAGAAGATAAGTGAACCAATCTTGTGGCGATCCTCGGTTGCATTGATATCTTCCATTAATACATCACGGACGAAATCTTGGTCATTACCATCAATGATCATGCGCATACCGCTACGCAAGAAATCATCGTTGATTTCTTCGACCTTTGACTCCAAGGCAAGCAATCCTTCGCGTCTTGTGATGGAGGCCCAATCCATAAAGAGAGTAATCATCTCTTTACGATCCATTAGTTGTTGCTTGAAGAAGACAATTTTCACTAATTTCGGGAACCTCTTAAGCTCTTCCATAGGAAAGGCCATGAAGACTGCTGCGGCGGTACCACCTATAATAATTAAATATGCAGCAGGCACCATTAGAGAACTAATCGGAGCGCCCTTAAGAATCATCCCTACGACTACTGAAATAAGACCTAAAACTAAACCAATAACTGTTGAAATTTGCATTATACACCTCATCCATGAGAAATAGAATTGAATCCTTTCATGCCGCCAAATATAAATTGTGAAGATGGACTGTCGCACAAGAGACGCATTATAGTATTTATCGTCAGAAAGGGCTTTTTATTTAAGGGCTAATTTCCTGTATAATAAAATGAATTATTAAAGTTCTGTTACATATGAAATGGAGGATCATAAAATGGGCGTAAAACATGGTCGTGATTATGGGCAAATTCTTAAGGAATTAACGGAAGCTGTAGAACGGATTGCAGATAGTTATTTATTTTTTGAGATGGAAGAAGAGGAGTGGGCTTTGTTACAAAAAGAAGATAAGCTGGAGGTAATGGAGGCACTTGCGGAAGATTTATTTTTTGGACTCGGTACAGAACCATCTATCATTGTTGGAAGTGGGGTTGTGATTCATGATCGAGAGAATCATCGAATCAATATATTGATAGGTGATACAGAACTAGCCTTTGTGCCATTAATCTAATATAGATTGAGCATGAAAGGTTAACTGAAAGAATATAATAATAAAAGGGTAAAGGTCATAGGAGACATTGGTTGATCATGTGGAATGGAAAGGTGGATTCATAAGAGTGACGTATACAAGGGAAGAAGTGGACGTGCATTTGAGTCAGCTTACAGGTTGGAGCCTAGTGAATGAACGCTTTATAGAACGGAGATTCACCTTCTCAAGTTTTATGAGGGGGATTTCATTTGTTGATAAAGTAGCAACGATCTCTGAGGCCTTTAATCATCATCCTCTGATTACCATTGATTATAAGACTGTTATTCTTCGGCTCACTTCTTGGGATGCAGGATATCTAACGGAAATAGATATCAAGGAAGCCAAACAGTATAACGAAGTATTTGAGAAGATGTGTATAAGTGAGAGTCTGAACAATGGTGGAGTCTTGAAAAGTAAATCGTGAATAAGGGTTGAGCGAAGTAGCGCAGAACGGGTATCTTCTAAATAGAGAAGATACCCGTTCTTAATGATGTTATTTCTTTTGAGCTAACCATTGAGCCACATTAGCAACTTCTTCTTCGGCTAGTGTATCTTTGAAAGCAGGCATGATTCCTTTACCTTTGCTTACTAAATTATAAATTTGTTCTGGAGTGAGATGGCTACCTGCATTTTGTAGGCCAGGGCCAACTCCGCCTTGCAATTGATCGCCATGGCAAGATATGCAATTGGCCTTTACTGACGCTTCAGCAGCAGTAGCATCTAATACAACTTCGGGCATACTCGGTTTAGCTTCCTTAGCGACTTCGCTTTTACCAGGCAGTGTGAACATAAGTATGATAGCTAAGGCACATGCGGCGAAGAAGAAACCACTCATGATATATTTTTGCATACTTTTCTTCCTTTCTTATGTAAGCTAATGACTTTATTATAACGGAATAGATACATACATCATAGCCATTGTGACAAAAAAATGAAGAAAAATCCACTATATATTGTATAAACGGCACAATAAAGTGCTATTTATCATAGCGATCAACAGATAATTGATAAACCATACAGTGAAATGGCTGTAATCCATCTGGGGTTAGTCGTTCATAATCATCTGTAATCTCAAACCCCGCCTTGTGATATACCCGAATGGCACGCTTGTTCCAAGTTAAAACTTCTAAGTCAATTTCATCCTCAGGTTTCCGCCGAATAGCTTCTCGGACGATAGATTGTACAAAACTGACACCCAACCCATTTCCGCACAAATCAGGGCAGAGGCTAATCCCGAGGCGAGTCACACCTACCAATGGAAAAAATTGTGCAAAACCGCATAGTTCTCCTTGAGCATTTAATACAGAGACATATTGTTCTTCGCGAATCAAAGGGTCACCAAATTCAATACCTAGCGCCTCCATTTGATCCCAAGGCATCCATCCGTAAATGTCGTAAGGAACAGGATAGTTCCAAGCCGATATCGATCGAGCATGCTCAGCTGTCATTACGGAAATCATAAATTCTGAGAGGGGCATTGTCATACTCCTTTCTGTTAGATAGATAGATGAAATGAAAAAACCTGTGGAGGAGATTATTTAAAATCCCTTCCACAGGTTGGTTGTAGGTATCATTTATTTGTCGATTGCGACAGATTCATATGTAGTATTACTCATGATTCTCTTAGCTCCAACGTAACGGTCATCCCAGTAATTTTCAGTGAGAGGAGTGATTGTGATGCCTTTTGATGAGGAAGAGTGTGCAAACTTACCATTGCCCACATATATTCCAACATGCGATATGCCTTTGCCAGAAGTATTAAAGAAAACTAAGTCGCCTTCTCTAAGATCACTACGCTGAACGGCTGTTCCCATATTAAATTGAGAACCAGATTGATGTGGCAAGTCGATACCTAACTTTCCATAGATATACATTGTGAACCCAGAACAGTCGAAGCCACTAGTGGTTACTCCACCACCTTGATAGGCAATACCTATCGTTGGTGCGATGACCTTATCCATCTGCGAATCTGCGAAAGCGCTTCCAGTCCCAATAGTAAATAAAATCGCTATTCCTAAAGCTACTGCTGAACATGTCTTTTTCAAAAAAAGTAACTCCTTCCGGTGCCTGCGAGGTTAGCTTAAGGATTCGGTTGAAGGTTCCCTATGATCCCTCTAATGCAAGATCAATTCACCCAAGACGGTTCCCCCACTTCCCTTTGTATCGGGAATTCGGCAGATATAATTTACATAAAAGTTACAATACTTATTACAAAGTTGTTACTATGTAATCACTGGAACTATTGTATCAGAGGAATGAGAATTTGGCAATTGTTTCATTCGAATTTGTTGTTATTTTCTTTATTTGAATCAATTTCATAATTACGCTAACAGACAGAATGAATCGCTCCGATGAAATTGATTCTTATATGAAAAAAAAATACCCGTAAGAGGCTGATACCTCTTACGGGTATTTCTAAGCAATATATAGGGTTGCTTAAATTTCAACTGTTTAAATTAAATGACTAATGAGTCTATTGTTAATTGTAAGTCGCTGCTTCATATTTCGCAGTACTCATGATTCGTTTGGCACCTACGTAGCGTTCGGCCCAGTAACTTTGACCGAGAGAGGTGATGATGACACCCTTAGAAGAAGATGAATGCGAGAATTTCCCATTACCTACATATACTCCTACGTGAGATACACCTTTTCCTGAAGTGTTGAAAAAGACTAGATCTCCAGCTCTTAGCTCAGCACGGGATACTTCCTGACCCATGTGGTATTGCGAAGCTGATTGATGTGGTAATGTGATACCTAACTTCAAGAAGACATAACGAGTGTAGCCGGAACAATCAAATCCATTTGTAGTCGTTCCCCCACTCTTGTAATTTACTCCAATGGTACTGTCAACAACTTTTTCTAAAGACGAGTCGGCAAAAACGCTACCTGTTCCGATGGTTAAAGCAAGAGCCATACTTAATGCTGTTGCGGTTAATTTCTTATTCAATGACTGTTCCCCTTCCAATGCCTACGAGGTTAGCTTAAGGATTCGGTTTGAAGGTCCCCTATGATCACTCTGATTCGAGATCAATTCACCCATGATATTGGATCCCCCGCTTCCTGGTGCCCAGGAGTTCGGCTGTTTCATGCACCATAAAAAAGTGACAATAATTAATAACTAGTGATAAGAATTAGATATAAAGATTACAAAGTTGTTACTAATTAGTATTGTAACAGAGGATTTTTAATTTGGCAAACGTCATTCGCATAATAAAGATAAGAAGCCCCTGCCTTTTTTTTGTAAAAAGGGCAGGGGCTTCTTATATCAAGGAGTTATGAAATGTTATGACGAAGATTGATCTATGTTTTGTAAATTTTGGTAAACCACAGATCATATTGAGAGGTAATACGCCACATCTTAAATGAACAAGATATTAGAGGGTAGCTTTGTTGGAGAATAAGAGCAAAGATACCTGACCAGACAAGGGAAATGCCGGTAAATAAACTGAAGGATAACAAACTGAAAAAAGCCAAAGTTAGCGTGATTCCAATAACGGATAAGGCATGTCGAAAGAGAATTAAAGCGGAAGGAATCATATCAGTGTTAGCGATTTTTCCGAATTGCATATACAGGATAATCTGATGTATGACATATCGATATATTCCCCATCCCAGTAGGAAGGGAATGGCTTGAACCAATA